>NZ_JANCPG010000015.1:0-52281 GCF_024295905.1 Streptococcus sp. CF7_Ac1-12
CATGGCGGTGTAGCTCAGCTGGCTAGAGCGTCCGGTTCATACCCGGGAGGTCGGGGGTTCGATCCCCTTCGCCGCTATAATGATCTTGTTGGACCTTTAGCTCAGCTGGTTAGAGCTCTCGGCTCATAACCGAGTGGTCGTAGGTTCAAGTCCTACAAGGTCCATTTGAATAGTATGGAGGATTACCCAAGTCCGGCTGAAGGGAACGGTCTTGAAAACCGTCAGGCGTGTAAAAGCGTGCGTGGGTTCGAATCCCACATCCTCCTTTTGTATTAACGCGGGATGGAGCAGCTCGGTAGCTCGTCGGGCTCATAACCCGAAGGTCGTAGGTTCAAATCCTGCTCCCGCAATAAGGCTCGGTAGCTCAGTTGGTAGAGCAATGGATTGAAGCTCCATGTGTCGGCGGTTCGATTCCGTCTCGCGCCATTTTATTAATAGTATGTATGCGGGTGTAGTTTAGTGGTAAAACTACAGCCTTCCAAGCTGTTGTCGCGAGTTCGATTCTCGTCACCCGCTTTGAACTTTGTTCAATTACCAAGTTTTTAACTTGGGCGCGTAGCTCAGGTGGTTAGAGCGCACGCCTGATAAGCGTGAGGTCGGTGGTTCGAGTCCACTCGTGCCCATTAATAGGAGAATTACTCAAGAGGCTGAAGAGGACGGTTTGCTAAATCGTTAGGTCGGGTAACTGGCGCAAGGGTTCGAATCCCTTATTCTCCGTTTTATTGAGAGTTTATAACTCTTTTTTTGTTTTTTTAAGAATAGAGAATAAAAACTTCAGATTTGTAAAACTTAATTGGATTACTTATCTGAAGTTTTTTGCGCTCTTTGTCAACTGTAGTGGGCTGCAGAAAAGCTAAAATCTTTATATATTGTCGATTTTATGGTTGTGCTAGTTTATTATTACTTCCAACTCTTGAGTGAAATTTCTCCGCTATTGAGCCAGATTTCTTTTCCGTTATCACATTGAACTAAAAGTTTGCCATTTTCTGAGATATCTTTAGCAAGCCCCTTGTAGTCTTTTTGATCTAGTGTGAAAGTCACTTCTTTTCCTAGAACGAAGGACTGTTTTTTGTATAGGTATAATAGCTCTTCTGCTGGTGTTTCGAAGAAAGCACGCCAGATTTCGATAATTAATTCATTTCTGGTAATAGGTGCTGGAGCTTTGAATAAACTAGCAGCTTTTTCTTTTAATTCTTGAGGAAAGTCTTTAATAGTAAAGTTGATTCCTACTCCAATATTGATATCTGTGACTAAGCCAGTTTCTACAGAGGTCATTGCTTCAGTAAGGATTCCTCCAATTTTATGATTGTTTAGGTAGATATCATTGACCCATTTTATGTCGACATCTATTAATGTTAGGTTCTTAATGGCTTTGTAGATAGCTCCTGCTACAAGTAGTGTGTAGGATGGTAATTGCTCATAGGGAAGATTTGGTTTAAGATGGAGTGTCATATAAATGCCACCTTGGGGTGAGTAGAAAGAACGTTGAAAACGGCCTCGCCCTGCTGTTTGATAGGAAGCTAGATAGAGGGTGTTTGCTTTATTTCCTAAATCAATTGCTTCTTTTGCATCGAGTTGTGTTGATCTTGTTTCGTGTTTAAAACTGACTTTAATTGGAAGGTTTTCTTCTAGAAGTTCTGGAAGAATAAGGTCTCCATTCACCAGTTTATAGCCTTTGTTTTTGATACTATCAATTTCAATGCCTTCTTGTTCTAGACGCTTGATGGCTTTCCAAATTGACGTTCGGCTTAGAGATAGTTCTTCTGCGATTTTTTCTCCGCTGATATAGTCGGTTTCTTTAGCTAGAATCTGGTAGACAGCTTGGTAGGATTTCATAGTGTTTCCTTTCTTTAGGAGTAGTATGTGATTTGAATCTAGTTTGGCTAGTTGCTTAATTACTACTATTTTAACATATACCTAGTCTTTACGGTATGATTTTCTTATAGTAAATGTAGTCATTAAGTTTGAGTTTTGAAATATCAGTATTTTTGCTCCCTTTTTTACCTAGTAAACGTTTCCTTTGTTTTCAAATTGCTAAAAAAGTGGTACAATAAAGGGTAGCTTACTATTATCTGAATCAGTTGATTTGGAGAGAAAGGATTCATTTTGAAATCAATAGGCTTTATTGAAAAGCTGAAAGGGTTGTCTAGTAAAGAGCTGATTTTATTGGGAATTATCCTGAGTATCTTTTTACCCTTTTATCTTTTTGTAGTTGTATTCTGTTTATATATTATCAGTTTGATTTTTACAGGAGACATGAAAAATATTCTTCAGAAAATGGGGGAGCATCCGATGCTGCTTCTTTTTCTTGGCTATAGTACTGTTATATCCGTTTTTGCACAAAATTGGATGGGAGTTGTGGCTTCGGTAGGAATTTTTCTTTTTACTATTTTCTTTTTGCACTATCAGTCGATTTTATCACATAAATTCTTTCGCTTGATTTTGCAGCTCGTCTTGTTTGGTAGCGTCTTGTCAGCTGCTTTTGCGAGTTTAGAACATTTCCAAATTGTGAAGAAATTTAACTATGCTTTTCTTTCACCCAATATGCAGGTTTGGCATCAGAATCGTGCAGAAGTGACCTTCTTTAATCCTAATTATTATGGAATTATTTGTTGTTTCTGTATCATGATTGCTTTCTATCTGTTTACAACGACCAAGTTGAATTGGTTGAAAGTATTTTGTGTGATTGCAGGCTTTGTGAATCTCTTTGGTTTGAACTTTACGCAAAATCGAACTGCCTTTCCTGCTATTATCGCTGGAGCCATTATTTATCTCTTTACGACCATTAAAAACTGGAAGGCCTTTTGGCTTAGTATTGGGGTCTTTGCGATTGGCTTGAGTTTCCTCTTTTCCAGTGATTTGGGAGTTCGGATGGGGACTTTAGACTCTTCTATGGAAGAACGCATTTCTATCTGGGATGCTGGGATGGCCTTATTTAAGCAAAATCCTTTCTGGGGTGAAGGGCCATTGACCTATATGCACTCTTATCCTCGGATAAATGCTCCTTATCATGAACATGCTCACAGTCTATATATCGATACGATTCTGAGTTACGGAATTGTGGGGACTATTTTATTAGTTTTGTCTTCTGTTGCTCCTGTTCGATTGATGATGGATATGAGTCAGGAGTCGGGGAAACGTCCGATTATCGGTCTTTATCTGTCTTTCCTTACAGTGGTTGCTGTACATGGAATTTTTGACTTGGCCCTCTTCTGGATTCAGTCAGGTTTCATTTTCTTACTAGTTATGTGCAGTATTCCGTTGGAGCATCGAACTTTGGTATCGGACATGACGGATTAAGTTTATAAGATTAAAATCTTCTATCTTGGGTAGGAGATTTTTTTACTGGGAAAAATTATTTCCAAATCGAAATAGTTGACAGTTAGAACGATGAGTGTTACAATTGTTTTATTCTTTTCGATATCGAAATAAATTGGAGGTGTTATGAAGGATAGTCATTTGCTAGCCCATCATATTCGTTTGTTGAATGGGCGGATTTTTCAAAAGTTACTGAGCCAAGACCCTGAAGCTCTTTATCGGAGTGAGCAGGGCAAGATTTTAGCGGTTTTATGGAATAGTGAAACCGGCTGCGCAACTGCGACAGATATTGCTCTGGAAACTGGGCTTGCTAACAATACACTGACGACGATGATTAAAAAACTAGAGGAACAAAATCTTGTAGCTATTAGTCCATGTGGAGAAGATAAGCGTAAGAAGTATTTAGTTTTAACAGAGTTGGGGCAGTCACAGAAAGAAGTGGGGCATCGTATCAGTCAGAAATTGGATACGATCTTTTACAAAGGATTTTCAGAGGAAGAAATTCGTCAGTTTGAAGCCTTTCAAGAAAGGATTTTGGCAAATCTGAAAGAGAAGGAAAATGAGGTTTAAAATAGAGCAAATTAGCTGTTTATAAGTAAAGGCCACTTTCGACTTTGTTTTCCAACTCTTAGGACAAGGGAACTATGTGGTTAGCTATGGTCAGACTCAGATTGATGGAGTTGCCTATGCCCAGTACGATATCTTCCGTCTAGAAAACGGGAAAATTGTGGAACATTGGGATAATAAGGAAGTCATGCCTAAGGTAGAAGACTTGACCAATAGAGGGAAGTTTTAAATTGAGGATACAGAATGATTGAATACAAAAATGTGGCGCTACGCTACACAGAAAAAGATGTCTTAAGAGATGTAAATTTACGGATTGAGAATGGGGAGTTTATGGTTTTAGTTGGTCCATCTGGCTCAGGTAAGACAACCATGATTAAGATGGTCAATCGCCTCTTGGAACCAACTGATGGAAATATTTATATGGATGGCAAGCGCATCAAAGATTATGATGAGCGTGAACTTCGTCTTTCTACTGGTTATGTTTTACAGGCTATTGCTCTATTTCCTAATCTAACGGTCGCGGAAAATATTGCCCTGATTCCTGAGATGAAGGGATGGACTAAGGAAGAAATTGCTCAGAAAACTGAAGAGCTTTTGGCTAAGGTTGGTTTACCAGGAGCCGAGTATGGGCATCGTTTGCCTAGTGAATTATCTGGTGGAGAACAGCAACGGGTCGGTATTGTTCGTGCTATGATTGGTCAGCCTAAGATTCTCCTCATGGATGAGCCTTTTTCAGCCTTGGATGCAATTTCGAGGAAACAGTTGCAGGTTTTGACTAAGGAATTGCATAAAGAGTTTGGGATGACAACGATTTTTGTGACCCATGATACGGATGAAGCTTTGAAATTGGCGGACCGTATTGCTGTCTTGCAGGATGGAGAGATTCGTCAGGTGGCGAATCCTGAGACGATTTTAAAAGCGCCTGCAACAGACTTTGTAGCAGAATTGTTTGGAGGTAGTGTTCATGACTAATTTAATTGCAACTTTTCAGGATCGTTTTAGTGATTGGTTGACAGCTCTATCTCAACATTTGCAGTTGTCACTTTTGACCCTGTTACTAGCTATTTTTATCGCGATTCCTTTGGCTGTTTATCTTCGCTATCATGAGAAGTTGGCGGATTGGGTCTTACAGATTGCAGGGATTTTCCAGACCATCCCGTCTCTGGCCTTGTTGGGACTCTTTATCCCCTTGATGGGAATTGGAACCTTGCCGGCTTTGACAGCGTTAGTGATTTATGCGATCTTTCCGATTTTACAAAATACCATCACTGGACTCAAGGGAATTGATCCAAGTCTACAAGAGGCTGGGATTGCCTTTGGGATGACCAGGTGGGAGCGTCTCAAGAAGTTTGAAATTCCACTTGCTATGCCTGTTATGATGTCTGGGATTCGCACAGCGGCCGTCTTGATTATCGGTACGGCAACCTTGGCTGCCTTGATTGGTGCAGGGGGACTGGGTTCCTTTATCCTTTTGGGAATTGACCGTAATAATGCCAGTCTGATTTTGATTGGGGCCCTTTCTTCTGCAGTGCTTGCCATTGCCTTTAACTTCCTACTAAAAGTGATGGAAAAGGCAAAATTACGGACGATTTTTTCTGGTTTTGCCTTGGTGACAATATTGCTTGGTTTGTCTTATAGTCCAGCCCTCTTGGCTCAAAAAGAGAAGGAAAATTTGGTTATTGCTGGAAAATTGGGACCGGAACCAGAAATTTTGGCCAATATGTATAAACTCCTTATTGAAGAAAATACCAGCATGACTGCGACTGTTAAACCAAATTTTGGGAAAACAAGCTTTCTCTATGAAGCTCTGAAAAAAGGTGATATTGATATTTATCCTGAATTTACAGGTACGGTGACTGAAAGCTTGCTTCAGCCATCACCTAAAGTGAGTCATGAGCCAGAGCAGGTTTATCAGGTAGCGCGTGATGGTATTGCCAAACAGGATCGTCTAGCCTATCTCAAACCTATGTCTTATCAAAATACCTACGCTGTGGCTGTTCCGAAAAAGATTGCTCAAGAATATGGCTTGAAGACCATTTCGGACTTGAAAAAAGTAGAAGGACAGTTGAAAGCTGGCTTTACTCTCGAATTTAATGACCGTGAAGATGGCAATAAGGGCTTACAATCAATGTATGGTCTCAATCTCAATGTAGCTACGATGGAACCAGCCCTTCGCTATCAGGCTATTCAGTCAGGTGATATTCAAATCACGGACGCCTATTCGACTGATGCGGAATTGGCGCGTTATGATTTGCAGGTCTTGGAAGATGACAAGCAACTCTTCCCACCTTATCAAGGAGCTCCACTGATGAAAGAAGCTCTTCTCAAGAAACATCCAGAGTTGGAAACAGTTCTCAATAAATTGGCTGGTAAAATTACTGAAAGCCAGATGAGCCAGCTTAACTATCAAGTCGGTGTTGAAGGCAAGTCAGCAGAACAAGTAGCCAAAGAGTTTCTACAAGAACAAGGTTTGTTGAAGAAATAGTTTGAAAATGTCAAACTCAACTTTGTTAAACGACCATATAGAAAACTGCTCAGACAATGTTGTCTGGGCTTTTTTGATTGTTGAAAAGATAAAAACTCAGTAGCCTAGAAATAAGGCAACTGAGCTCTACTCTGTATTCAATTTTTAGGAATGAGAAGGTCTAGATAAAACTGGACAACTTCCTGGTATGTAAAGTCTTGTCCTTTTTTGAGCCACCAGGTCAATGTCTCGATAAAGTTGGACACGACCAAGTGTTGGAGGTAAGAAGTAGGCAGATTAGTGTGGGCTTCTTTTAACTCATCAGCCAACATGGGATAGACATGGTGTTCTAGCTCTTTATGGAGTTGACGGAGGAAGTAGTCATTTTTGGAAAATAGCAGACTGGTAACATGGTCCTGGTTTTTCTGAAAATGTAAAAAGATATGTGCGAGGTAGTCCTCGGTAGTAAAGTGTCCTTCCCTTTCAAAGAGATGATGAAAGAGGTAGCGACAGAGCTCATCTAAAAGGAGTTCCTTGCTTTCATAGTGACAGTAAAAAGTAGAACGCCCAACATCTGCTAGGTCAATGATATCCTGAACAGTAGTGGCATCATAGCCTTTGTCGTTCAAAAGTTGTAAAAAAGCTTGATAGATGGCTTTTTTCGTCTTGCTGACTCGACGGTCTCTTTTTGGCATGTAGACACTTGAGACAAACTGTTCAGAACTGAACATGGCTGACAGTTTGCTTCTATCCTTTCTTTGAATTTTATTAGATAATACAAATGAAAGAAGTATGTATATACCCATTATACCAAAGGAGGGAGAGAAATGAGTTCTAAAACATCTATCTGGTTAGCTTTTTTCTTAAATTTAAGCTATGCGATTGTTGAGTTTATCGCAGGAGGAATCTTTGGTTCGAGTGCAGTTCTTGCTGATTCTATCCATGACTTGGGAGATGCTATAGCAATCGGCATATCGGCCTTTTTAGAAACAATCTCAAATAGAGAAGAAGATAGGCAATACACCTTGGGTTACAAGCGATTTAGTCTTTTAGGGGCCCTAGTGACTGCTGTGATTCTTATCACAGGATCCATTCTAGTGATCTTGGAAAATATAACTAAACTTTTGAATCCACAGCCCGTTAATGACGAAGGCGTCCTCTGGCTAGGAATCATTGCAGTCAGTATCAATGTGCTAGCTAGTCTAGTAGTTCGTAAGGGAAAGACAAAGAACGAGTCAATTCTGAGCCTGCACTTTTTGGAAGATACTCTAGGTTGGTTGGCTGTCATTCTAATGGCGATTATCCTCCGATTTACAGATTGGTATATCCTTGATCCGCTCTTATCGCTTGTCATTTCCATCTTCATTCTAACAAAAGCTATTCCTCGATTTTGGAGCGCACTCAAGATTTTCCTGGATGCTGTGCCAGAAGGACTAGAGACAGGTGATTTGGAGAAGGATTTGGAGGCTCTGACCAATGTCAAAAGTGTCAATCAACTTAGCATTTGGTCCATGGATGGTCTAGAAAATAATGCTATTATCCATATCTGTTTAGAGGATTGGGAGGAGATGACGGAAACAAAGAATCAAGTACGTCAGCTCTTAGAAGAAAGAGGTGTGCAGAATATTACTATCGAAGTGGACACCAGTCAAAGCAATCATGCGCAACATAAGCGAAAGGTAACAGCCTTAGGGCAATCCCATGGGCATCAACACTAGAAAAGAGGCTGGGGAAAAGTCTTTAAAAGTGAAAAGCGCATAGTGTCAGGCATTAAAAAAACTTGATACTATGCGTTTTATTGTGGGGACATTTACTTCATTTTATCTTGAAATTTAGTTTTTGCCTAGATTCTAATATCTTAATCATTCCTTGTACTCTCTCTCAATGTCAGTCTGGTTCCCAGCATGGTCAGGCTAGGGATTTTGCGACCGTGGAGTACTTCCTTATTAAGAATATCCATACCTGCTCGGCCCATTTCCTCGGTATAAACGGTGATGCTAGAGAGAGGAGGATAAACCTGCTTGGTCAAGCTAGTGTCATTAAAAGAAATGAGGCTGACGCGGTCTGGCAGGCTGATTCCAGCTTCTTGGAGGGCACGGAGAGCACCGATGGCTAAACTATCACTGGCAGCAAAAAAAGCTGGCGGGAGTTGGTCTCCCAAGCTCTGAATGGCTTCCTTCATCAAGTCATAACCAGACTGGGCAGTAAAGCTTCCTTGAAAGACCAGTTCATCATGATAGATTCCTTTTGTTTGACTGTAGTTTCTGAAGTTTTCTAGACGCTTATCCTGAATGATTTCTTCTTGGTCAGTTGTTTCCTCAAGCCCTGTTAGAATCCCGATACTGTCCATTCCTTGGCTGAGGAAATAATCGACAACTTGTTTCATGGCAGTGTAAAAATCCGTGATAATACAAGTATGTCCTAGTGAAAGTGTATCGCTGTCTAGAAAGACAAGAGGCTTTTGGTATTCTTCAAAGGCAGTAATCTGTGCTCGGCTAAACTTTCCGATGCAGAGAATCCCAATCACTTCCTCGCTTAGGGTAAAAGGATGGTCATTGAAATAGCGCAAGATATCATAGTCCAACTCTTGGGCTCTTTTTTCTATTCCTAGGCGAATCTGGTAGTAGTAGAGGTCGTCTAGCTCTCCTTGTTCACTGACCCATTGGATAATGGCAATCTTTTGCTTGGGTTTGTGGGACTCTCCTGTCTTGAGGTGCTTGGTGTAACCCAGCTCTTCAGCAACGGTTAAAATACGGTGTCTGGTTTCTTCTGTAACAGATAGGCTCTGGTCGCGGTTGAGAACGCGGGATACGGTCGCGATAGAGACAGAGGCTAGCTGTGCAATGTCTTTTAAGGTAGCCATAAATCCTCCTTCTTTTAAGTTAGTATATCATATTTTTCTACCTTTTACCGATAGTTTAGTAAAATTTTAGTAAAAAGGATTGACCTTGGAAAATCCCTTGGATACAATAGAAGAAAACGATTACACGTTAAGACGACTTAACGGACAGTAAAAGGAGAAATCATATGACACAACATCTTACTGCTGAAGCACTTCGTAAAGACTTTCTTGCTGTTTTTGGTCAAGAAGCAGACCAAACCTTCTTTTCACCAGGTCGTATCAATTTGATTGGTGAACACACGGACTACAACGGTGGACATGTTTTCCCAGCAGCTATTTCCTTGGGAACTTATGGGGCGGCTCGCAAGCGTGACGACCAAGTCTTGCGTTTCTACTCAGCTAATTTTGAGGACAAGGGCATTATCGAAGTGCCTCTCGCTGACCTCAAGTTTGAAAAAGAGCACAATTGGACCAATTATCCAAAAGGAGTTCTTCATTTCTTGCAAGAAGCTGGCCATGTGATTGACAAAGGTTTTGATTTTTATGTTTATGGGAATATCCCAAATGGTGCTGGTTTGTCTTCTTCAGCATCATTGGAACTCTTGACAGGAGTCGTGGCAGAGCATCTCTTTGATTTAAAATTAGAGCGTCTCGATTTGGTTAAAATCGGTAAACAAACAGAAAACAACTTTATCGGCGTAAATTCTGGTATCATGGATCAGTTTGCTATCGGTATGGGGGCTGACCAACGTGCTATTTACCTAGATACTAATACTCTAGAATACGACTTGGTGCCACTTGATTTGAAGGACAATGTCGTTGTTATCATGAACACCAACAAACGCCGTGAATTGGCGGACTCTAAATACAATGAACGCCGTGCTGAGTGTGAAAAAGCAGTAGAAGAATTGCAAGCAGCCTTAGATATTCAGACCTTGGGTGAATTGGATGAGTGGGCCTTTGACCAATATAGCTATCTGATTAAAGATGAAAATCGTTTGAAACGTGCTCGCCATGCTGTGCTTGAAAACCAACGTACCCTCAAAGCTCAAGTAGCCCTTCAAGCAGGTGATTTGGAAACATTTGGTCGCTTGATGAATGCTTCTCACGTTTCCCTAGAGCATGACTATGAAGTAACTGGTTTGGAATTGGATACTCTTGTTCATACAGCTTGGGCACAAGAAGGAGTTCTCGGTGCACGTATGACAGGGGCTGGTTTTGGCGGATGTGCCATTGCCTTGGTGCAAAAAGATGCTGTTGATGCCTTTAAGGAAGCTGTAGGCAAACACTACGAGGAAGTAGTTGGATACGCTCCAAGCTTCTATATCGCTGAAGTTGCAGGTGGCACTCGCGTCCTTGACTAGTCAAAAGGAGGCTCTATAGTGACCTTAGTAGATAAATTTGTAACATATGTCATTTCTGAAAGTTCATTTGAGGAAATGGATCGAATCTACCTGACCAATCGTGTCTTGGCACGAGTGGGAGATGGTGTTTTGGAAGTTGAGACAAATCTGGATAAAGTGATTGACCTCAAGGACCAGCTGGTTGAGGAAGCCGTTCGATTAGAGACGATTGAGGATAGTCAGACTGCGCGTGAAATCCTTGGTGCTGAACTGATGGACTTGGTGACCCCTTGTCCCAGTCAGGTCAATCGTGATTTCTGGGCAACCTATGCCCACTCTCCTGAGCAGGCGATAGAGGATTTTTACCAACTCAGTCAGAAAAATGACTACATCAAGCTCAAGGCCATTGCTAAAAATATCGCTTATCGTGTTCCATCTGACTACGGGGAGCTTGAAATTACCATCAATCTCTCTAAGCCTGAAAAAGATCCCAAAGAGATTGCAGCAGCCAAGTTGGTGCAAGCCAGCAATTATCCTCAGTGTCAGCTGTGTCTAGAGAATGAGGGCTACCATGGTCGGGTCAACCACCCAGCTCGCAGCAATCACCGTATTATCCGCTTTGAAATGGCGGGTCAGGAGTGGGGCTTCCAGTATTCGCCTTATGCCTACTTTAATGAGCACTGTATTTTCTTAGATGGTCAGCATCGTCCCATGGCCATTAGTCGTCAGAGCTTTGAACGTCTGTTGGCTATCGTAGAGCAGTTTCCAGGATATTTTGCAGGCTCTAATGCCGATCTGCCGATTGTGGGTGGCTCTATTCTGACTCATGACCACTATCAGGGAGGCCGTCACGTATTTCCTATGGAATTGGCTCCTTTGCAAAAGACTTTCTCTTTTACTGGTTTTGAGCAGGTCAAGGCTGGGATTGTCAAGTGGCCCATGTCTGTCCTACGTTTGACTTCGGATTCTAAAGAGGCTTTGGTTAACTTGGCTGATAAGATTTTGCAAGAATGGCGCCAGTATTCAGATCCTGTAGTGCAGATTTTGGCAGAGACAGACGGGACACCGCATCATACCATCACCCCAATTGCACGTAAGCGTGATGGCCAGTTTGAGTTGGACTTGGTCTTGCGAGACAATCAGACATCGTCAGAGCATCCTGATGGCATCTATCATCCCCACAAGGATGTCCAACATATCAAGAAGGAAAATATCGGCTTGATTGAGGTCATGGGCTTGGCTATTTTGCCACCTCGTTTGAAGGCAGAAGTGGAGCAAGTTGCCAGCTACCTCGTGGGAGAAGAGGAGACAGTTGCCGACTATCATCAGGAATGGGCAGACCAACTTAGAGCCCAATATCCAGACCTAACAGATAAAGAAAAAGCCCTTGAAATTGTCAAGGACTCTGTTGGTGCTATCTTTGTGCGTGTACTTGAGGATGCAGGAGTCTACAAGCAGACGGAACAAGGACAGGCAGCCTTTATGCGCTTTGTGGAGCAGGTTGGAATTTTGCCAGACTAGGAGCTTTCTCCTTGCACAGTCCTATAAAAAGTAGTATCATAGTGTCGTTTGAAATATCAGGAGGAAACGATGAAAGATTTTCATTTTGACGCTATATCTGCCTTTGAAAATTACGAAATTGAACAAATGAGAGATGGTCACGTTGTGGTGACGACAAAAGTAGTGGATTCGTCGCTCAACTACTATGGCAATGCCCATGGTGGCTATCTCTTTACCCTTTGCGACCAGATTAGTGGTTTGGTAGTCATTTCGCTAGGACTAGATGGAGTGACGCTCCAATCCTCTATCAACTACCTCAAAGCAGGAAAACTCGACGATGTGCTGACTATTAAAGGAGAATGTGTCCATCAAGGTCGCACAACCTGTGTGGTGGATGTTGATATCACCAATCAAGAAGGCAGAAATGTCTGCAAGGCAACCTTTACCATGTTTGTCACAGGCCAACGGTCAGAAGAAAGACAGATACGAATATAGATAACTAAAAAAGAGGCTCGCACCTCTTTTTCTTATTTCTTTTTATGATTTAATACTGCATTGAGGACAATGGCAAGGAGGCTGGCTACGACGATTCCGTTTGAGAAGAACATCTGGAAGGCTGTCGGCATGCTGACAAAGAGATTACTGTTGTTGAGTCCGACACCTGCAGCGATGGAGACTGCTGAGATAAGGAAGTTATGTTCATTGTTAGCAAAGTCAACACGGGCGAGGATTTGCATCCCTTGGATGGATACAAAACCAAACATCACCAGCATGGCACCACCGAGGACAGGACTTGGAATGATTTGGGCAAGGGCGCCAAACTTAGGAAGGAGTCCAAGGAGAACCAGGAAACCAGCTGCGTAGTAGATTGGCAGGCGCGTCTTGATACCTGATAGTTTAACCAAACCAACGTTTTGTGAAAATCCTGTGTAAGGGAAGGTGTTAAAGATTCCTCCGAGAAGTACGGCCAAACCTTCTGCACGGTAACCGTTGCGCAGGCGCGTGCTGTCGATTGGATCCTTTGTGATATCAGACAAGGCTAGGTAAACACCGGTTGACTCAACCATAGACACCGTTGCGATGATACACATCATGACAATAGATGAGATTTCAAAGGTTGGCATTCCAAAGTAGAGTGGAGTTGGGACATGGACAAGCGGTGCTGCCGCGACAGGAGAGAAGTCAACTAAGCCCATGCTAGCCGCAATAGCAGTTCCAACAACCAGACCAATCAAAATAGAGATAGACTTGATAAATCCTTTGGTAAAGATGTTAATCAAGAGGATAATCAGAACAGTGATAGCTGCAAGCAAGAGACTTTGACTAGTTGGCTCTGGAACATTATTTCCCATATTTCCAATAGCGACAGGAATCAAGGTTAAACCAATCGTAGTAATAACAGATCCTGTTACGATAGATGGGAAGAGATTGGCTACTTTTGAGAAGATGCCTGAAACAAGAACCACGTAAATCCCTGATGCGATAAGGGCACCAAACATAGCCCCACTACCATGACTTTGTCCAATCAAAATCAGGGGAGCGACTGATTGGAAGGCAACTCCGAGAACGACTGGGAGTCCAATACCAAAGTATTTGTTGAGTTGGAGTTGGAGGAAGGTTGCCACCCCACACATGAAGATATCTGTGGAAATCAGGTAGGTCAACTGCTCAGTTGAATAGCCAAGGGCTGTCGCAATCATGATGGGAACCAGGATGGATCCAGAGTACATGGCTAGTAAGTGCTGCAAGCCGAGAACGGCTGCTTGTGAGTGTTTTTCTTGAGTTTGCATTAGAGATCTGCCTCCTTAAATACGACCTGACCATTTTCAAAACGATCCAAGCGAGCAAGTGATAGAACAGGGTAGCCTGCTTTTTCAAGCAAATCACGGCCATCTTGGAAAGATTTTTCAATCACGATACCGATAGCTTCGACTGTGGCTCCGGCCTGTTCGATGATTTGAATCAAGCCTTTGGCAGCTTGGCCATTAGCAAGGAAATCGTCGATAATCAATACCTTGTCCTCTGGTGAGAGGAATTTTCCAGCGATAGAAACGGTGCTGGTCACTTGCTTGGTAAAGGAGTAAACTTCGGCAGTTAAGATACCTTCGTTCATAGTGATGTTTTTAGCTTTTTTAGCGAAAATCATGGGAACGTTTAAGGCTTCAGCTGTAAAAAGGGCTGGGGCAATACCCGACGCTTCAATGGTCACGACTTTGGTAATACCAGCAGAAGCAAATTTTTCCGCAAAAACCTTACCAATCTCTCGCATCAAGCTAAAGTCAACTTGGTGGGTTAAAAAGGAATCCACCTTGAGGATGTTATCACCCAAGATATGCCCATCCTTGAGGATGCGCTCTTCTAATAATTTCATAAGACCTCCTAAAGTCTAAAAGCTAATCCATTTGCTTGTTTCAGATTTCTACCCAGTAAAACGGATAGAAAAAGGACCTACTTAATCTCTAAGTAAGTCCCCAAAATAGGCATGGCAAAAACGACCATACCTCACTTCTGACTTACTTATTGTTAGGTGTTCCGGCACCTTGTAGAAACGTCGTGCCAATTCACGACATAAACAAGTAAAGCGATATTCAATTTTAAATAGGTTTGAGCCAATGTTCTTATTTTACACCAAAAAACTTTAAAAATCAAATATTTTGTCAGTATTTAGATATAAAAAACGAACAAATGTAAGAAAATGGACAAAAATCCATCATTGGCTAACATTTAGAAGGTTTTTCCATCATAAAAGGGCATATTATTAGGTTTTTAAACACCTGACAATATGCTTTTTTCTAACTTTAAAGACTTTTCCCAATCTTTATTATTCTACTCGCTAAATCTTAAAAAATAGCCATCTGGATCCAAAACTGCAAATTCATGGGGATATATAAAGCTATCTCCTACTCGAAATTCTCTTTTTGTCAGGGGACGATGGATAGGGTAGTCAGCTTCCAGCAGTTTTTGGTGGAGCTGAGGAACATCTGCAATGCCAAAGGAAATATTGACACCGCGCCCGAAAGGATAGGTCAGCTGAGCTAATTCTTCTGCGTTGCCTTCTTCTAACATGAGCTGGCAGTCTTCAAGTGAGAGGAAGAGAAATTTCTCCTCGGGGCGCTCGTATTCGATGGTAAAACCTAGTAAATCGCAGTAGAAGTGGCGCGACTGTTCGAGGTCAGATACCACAAATTCGGGAATGACAGGCTGATAGTCCATTCGTTTTCTCCTTAGAGTTCAATCTCCATGACAATGGGTGTGTGGTCTTGGCGCGCACCGGAGTCAATCATATCAGACTTGGTCACCTTGTCAGCCACGCGGTTACTTGTGAGCCAGTAGTCGATTCTCCAGCCTGTATTGTTGATTTTAGAAGTCTTGCTGCGTTGTGCCCACCAAGTGTAACGTTCAGGGACATCGCCGTGAATATGACGGAAGGTGTCTGTAAATCCAGTTGCCAAGAGGTTGGTAAAGCCAGCACGTTCCTCGTCTGTAAACCCTGGTGAACGGCGGTTGCTGGCAGGATTTGCAAGGTCAATTTCATTGTGGGCTACGTTGTAGTCACCGGTCGCAAGGACTGGTTTTTCTTTGTCTAGTTGAGCCAAGTACTCAGCATATTTGACATCCCAGATTTGGCGTTCTTCCAAGCGTTTGAGTCCATCACCAGCATTTGGTGTGTAAACTTGGGTCACGAAAAATTCATCAAATTCCAAGGTGATGATGCGACCTTCCAAGTCCATGGTAGAAGGAGCACCGATTTCTGGGAAAGTGACAGTGGGTGTGAGTTCTTTCTTATAAAGGAACATGGTTCCAGCATAGCCTTTACGGGCAGGCTCTTGGGAAGAGCGCCACGTGTTTTCGTAGCCTGGGAAGAGTTCTTCTAAAATTTCCAAATGTTTCTTTGTAGGACCCTTGGCAGAAAGCTTGGTTTCTTGGATAGCGATAATATCAGCATTTTCTGCCACAAGGGTTTGTAGGACTTCTTGGGACAATTTGGCACGAGCTGAGTCACTAGTTAGGGCTGCGTTAAGGGAATCAATATTCCATGAGATAAGTTTCATAAAGTTACCTTTTTCATTCAGATTATAGATTTTATTATACCAAAAAAAGGTCTATTTCCCCAACGTATGGCTTGAAAAATCACTCTCTTTCGTTTATAATGAAGAATGATTTTATGAAAGGGAGTGAAAATAAATGAAATTTTACTCATATGACTATGTACTTAGCCAAATCAGTCAGCAAAATGGCATCATGATTGGCTTTGGGATTGTGCTCCTAGCTATCACAGGATTTTTTGCTTTTAAGGCTTATCGAGATAAAAAGGGGACTAAGTTTCGGGAATTGGTCATGATTTTGGCCTTGACCTTGGTAGCCATGCTTTTGGTGACAATTTCAAAATACCAGACCAATCAAGCCTCTAACAATCAATTTCAAACTTCACTTCATTTTATAGAGGTTGTTTCCAAAGACTTGGGGGTGGATAAATCAGAAGTTTACGTTAATACTTCAGCTGCCACTGATGGAGCGCTTGTCAAGGTAGGTCCAAATTTCTACCGCGCCATGAACGGGAGCCAACCAGACAAGTATCTTTTAGAGAAATTAGAATTGAATCAAACAGACGCTATTGAATTGGTGGAGGTAAACAAATGACACTCAACTATATGGAAATTTTAATCAAACTGGCCTTGGGTCTATTCTCGCTGGTTTTCGTGATCAATGTGACAGGAAAAGGAAACCTAGCACCTAACTCTGCGACAGACCAAATTCAAAACTATGTTCTCGGTGGTATCATCGGTGGGGTAATTTACAATAGTTCAATCAGTATTCTCCAGTATGCAGTGATTTTGATGATGTGGACGATTTTGGTCTTGACCCTCAAATGGCTCAATAACAATGTTCGTTTTGTCAAACGCTTGATTGATGGTAAACCGACTCTGCTCATCAAAAATGGGCAGATTGACCCAGAAGCCTGTCGTTCAGTTGGTTTGTCTGCGGCAGATGTTGCTCTCAAACTTCGTAGCCAAGGGATTTTCCAGATGAAGCAAGTTAAACGAGCTGTGCAGGAGCAAAATGGCCAACTCATCGTGGTCCAAATGGGAGATGAAAATCCTAAGTATCCAGTTGTGACTGACGGTGTGATCCAAGTAGATGTTTTGGAATCGATTGGTCGTAGCGAAGAGTGGTTGCTTGATAACCTCAGCAAACAAGGGCATGACAATGTAGCCAATATCTTTATCGCTGAGTATGACAAGGGTGTCGTCTCAGTCGTAACCTATGAATAAGAAAAACCTGGGGTCTTGGCCTCAGGTTTCAATTTGCAATCAGAAAGGGATTTTATGTCCATTATTCAAAAACTTTGGTGGTTTTTCAAGTTAGAAAAACGCCGTTATCTAGTCGGGATTGTGGCCCTGGTCTTGGTTTCCGTCCTCAACCTCATTCCCCCCATGGTTATGGGGCGGGTCATTGATGCTATCACATCGGGGCAATTAACCCAGCAGGACCTCCTTCTTGACCTATTTTATTTGCTTCTTGCTGCCTTTGGGATGTATTATCTGCGCTATGTTTGGCGCATGTATATCCTCGGGACTTCCTACCGTTTGGGGCAGATTATGCGTTCTCGCTTGTTTGAGCATTTCACAAAAATGTCTCCAGCCTTTTATCAGACCTATCGGACAGGGGACCTGATGGCGCATGCCACCAACGATATCAATGCCTTAACTCGTCTGGCGGGTGGAGGAGTCATGTCTGCGGTGGATGCTTCAATCACAGCTTTAGTGACCTTGCTAACCATGCTTTTTAGCATCTCATGGCAAATGACCCTAGTTGCCATTTTACCCTTACCTTTCATGGCTTATGCGACCAGTCGTTTGGGAAGAAAGACTCACAAGGCCTTTGGTGAATCACAGGCTGCCTTTTCTGAACTCAATAACAAGGTGCAGGAGTCCGTATCAGGTATCAAAGTGACCAAGTCTTTCGGTTATCAGGCGGACGAGTTGGAGTCCTTTCAGGCAGTCAATGAATTGACCTTCCAAAAGAACCTCCAAACCATGAAATACGATAGTCTCTTTGACCCTATGGTTCTCTTGTTTGTTGGTTCATCCTATGTTTTAACGCTTTTGGTAGGCTCCTTGATGGTTCAGGAGGGGCAGATTACGGTTGGTAATCTAGTTACCTTCATCAGCTACTTGGATATGTTGGTCTGGCCTCTTATGGCCATCGGTTTCCTCTTTAATATTACCCAGCGAGGGAAGGTTTCTTACCAACGGATTGAGGAACTTTTGTCTCAGGAATCACCTGTACAAGACCCAGAGTTTCCATTAGATGGTATTGAAAATGGATGCTTGGAGTACGCCATTGACAGCTTTGCCTTTGAAGATGATGAAACATTGACGGATATTCACTTTAGTTTGGAAAAAGGGCAAACATTGGGTTTGGTCGGACAGACAGGCTCTGGGAAAACGTCCTTGATCAAGCTCCTCTTGCGTGAATACGATGTGGACAAGGGAGCCATTTATCTAAATGGTCACGATATAAGGGATTATCGTCTGACAGACCTTCGTAGTCTTATGGGCTATGTTCCTCAGGACCAGTTTCTCTTTGCGACCTCTATCTTAGACAATATCCGCTTTGGAAATCCGAACTTGCCCCTTTCAGCGGTTGAGGAAGCGACTAAGCTAGCCCAAGTTTACCAAGATATTGTAGCTATGCCCCAAGGATTTAATACGCTGATTGGTGAAAAGGGTGTCAGTCTTTCTGGTGGTCAAAAGCAACGTCTGGCTATGAGTCGAGCTATGATTTTAGACCCAGATATTTTGATTTTAGATGATTCCTTATCGGCCGTGGATGCCAAGACAGAGTATGCAATTATCGACAATCTCAAGGAAACACGTCAGGACAAGACAACCATTATCACAGCGCATCGCCTCAGTGCGGTTGTCCATGCAGATCTGATCTTGGTTCTGCAAAATGGTCAAATTATCGAACGGGGTACACACGATGACCTGCTAGCCTTGGATGGCTGGTATGCCCAAACCTATCAGTCTCAGCAGTTGGAAATGAAAGGAGAAGAAGATGCAGAATAAACAAGAACAATGGGCTGTATTGAAGCGCTTGATGTCCTATCTCAAGCCCTATGGACTCCTGACCTTTTTGGCACTAAGCTTTCTACTAGCGACTACGGTCATTAAAAGTGTCATTCCCCTTGTGGCCTCCCACTTTATCGACCAGTATCTCAGCAATCTCAACCAACTCGCTGTGACCGTTTTGCTGGCCTACTATGGCCTTTATATCCTACAAACTCTGGTCCAGTATGTCGGCAATCTTCTCTTTGCGCGCGTGTCTTACAGTATTGTTAGGGATATTCGTCGCGATGCCTTTGCCAATATGGAGAAGCTGGGCATGTCTTACTTTGACAAGACGCCATCAGGCTCTATCGTCTCGCGTTTGACAAATGACACCGAGACTATCAGTGATATGTTTTCGGGGATTTTATCTAGCTTTATTTCAGCAGTTTTTATCTTTCTGACAACTCTTTATACCATGTTGGTATTGGATTTTCGTTTGACAGCATTAGTCTTGCTCTTTCTCCCCTTGATTTTCATTTTGGTCAATCTCTATCGGAAAAAATCAGTGAAAATCATTGAGAAAACCAGAAGTCTCTTGTCAGATATCAATAGCAAGCTGGCTGAAAATATCGAAGGAATCAGGATTATCCAGGCCTTTAATCAAGAGAAGCGCCTGCAGGCAGAATTTGATGAAATCAACCAAGAACACTTGATCTACGCCAACCGTTCTGTAGCCTTGGATGCCCTCTTTTTGCGCCCTGCCATGAGTTTGTTGAAACTCCTAGGATATGCAGTTTTAATGGCCTATTTTGGCTACCGTGGATTTTATTTGGGAATAACAGCAGGGACCATGTATGCCTTTATCCAGTATATCAATCGTCTCTTTGATCCCCTGATTGAAGTGACGCAAAATTTTTCGACCCTTCAAACTTCCATGGTGTCTGCAGGTCGTGTATTTGCCTTGATTGACGAGAGGACCTATGAGCCTCTTCAAGAAAATGGACAGGCCGAGATCAAAGAAGGCAATATCCGTTTTGAACATGTATGTTTCTCTTATGATGGAAAACATCCGATTCTGGATGACATTTCTTTTTCTGTTAACAAGGGTGAAACCATTGCTTTTGTGGGGCATACAGGTTCAGGGAAATCTTCGATTATCAATGTCCTCATGCGTTTTTATGAATTTCAGTCAGGGCGAGTTCTATTGGATGATGTGGATATCAGGAACTACAGTCAGGAAGAGTTGAGAAAAAACATCGGTCTGGTCTTGCAGGATCCCTTCCTCTATCATGGAACCATCAAGTCCAATATCGCCATGTACCAAGAAATCAGTGATGAGCAGGTAAAGGACGCAGCTAGCTTCGTGGATGCAGATTCCTTTATTCAAGAACTTCCTCAGGGATATGATGCACCTGTTTCCGAGCGTGGTTCGAGCTTCTCTACTGGTCAGCGTCAGCTTCTTGCCTTTGCTAGAACAGTCGCCAGTCAGCCTAAAATCTTGATTTTGGATGAAGCGACAGCTAATATTGACTCTGAAACAGAAAGTCTGGTTCAAGCTTCTCTGGCTAAGATGAGACAGGGGCGGACGACCATTGCTATCGCTCACCGCCTTTCTACCATCCAGGATGCCAACTGTATATACGTTTTGGATAAGGGGCGAATTATCGAGAGTGGAACCCATGAGGAACTCTTGGCTCTAGGAGGAACCTATCACAAGATGTATAGTTTGCAGGCGGGTGCTATGTCCTAATACTCTTTGAAAGTCTATTCAAGCTATGTCAGCTTTATCTGCAACCTAAAAGCTGTACTTTTATTTTCATTGAGTGTAAGAATGAAATCCTTCAAATTACAGATTTCTTTCACCGCCTTTTCCATTTTGTGGTATAATGAAAAATGTTGACAAATAGTATAGTAAAAACAAAGGAGAAACAGCATGCTGAAATGGGAAGACTTGCCCGTGGAAATGAAATCAAGCGAGGTTGAGTCTTACTACCAGCTTGTCTCTAAAAGGAAGGGTTCGCTAATTTTCAAGCGTTGCTTGGACTGGGTTCTAGCCTTGGTCGTACTGGTTTTGACCTCTCCAATCTTCCTCATCTTGAGTATTTGGATCAAGTTGGATAGCAAGGGGCCAGTCATTTACAAGCAAGAGCGCGTGACCCAGTATAACCGTCGGTTCAAGATTTGGAAGTTCCGTACCATGGTAACGGATGCAGACAAAAAAGGAAGTTTGGTGACTTCTGCTAATGATAGTCGCATTACCAAGGTTGGCAATTTTATCCGCCGTGTGCGTTTGGACGAACTGCCTCAACTGGTCAATGTTCTTAAAGGCGAAATGTCCTTTGTAGGTACACGACCTGAAGTGCCACGCTACACAGAGCAGTATAGCCCTGAAATGATGGCGACCTTGCTCTTGCCAGCAGGGATTACCTCTCCAGCTAGCATCAACTACAAGGATGAGGACACTATCATCAGTCAAATGACGGAGAAAGGTCTGTCGGTTGACCAAGCCTATGTCGAACACGTCCTTCCTGAAAAGATGCGCTATAACCTCGCCTATCTCCGAGAGTTTAGTTTCCTTGGAGACATTAAAATCATGTTTCAAACCGTGTTTGAAGTGATAAAATAAAGTAGTCATGAGAAAATGAGTACAGATAAAAGGAGCAAATCAATGCCAAATTACAATATTCCATTTTCACCACCCGATATTACGGAAGCAGAAATTGCTGAAGTAGCGGATACCCTGCGTTCTGGTTGGATCACAACAGGTCCTAAGACAAAAGAACTGGAGCGCCGCTTGTCTCAATACACACAGACACCCAAGACTGTCTGCCTAAACTCTGCGACTGCCGCTCTTGAGTTGATTTTGCGCGTCTTGGAAGTTGGGCCTGGTGATGAAGTCATCGTTCCAGCCATGACCTATACAGCTTCATGTAGTGTCATCACTCACGTGGGAGCAACACCAGTCATGGTTGATATCCAAGAAGATACCTTTGAGATGGACTATGATCTGCTAGAGCAAGCTATCACTGAAAAGACCAAGGTAATCATTCCAGTAGAGCTTGCAGGGATTGTTTGCGACTATGACCGTTTGTTCCAAGTAGTGGAGAAGAAACGTGACCTCTTTACTGCTTCAAGCAAGTGGCAAAAAGCCTTTAACCGTATCGTGATTGTTTCTGATAGTGCTCATGCTTTGGGATCTACTTATAAAGGACAGCCAGCTGGTTCTATTGCTGACTTTACTTCCTTCTCATTCCACGCCGTTAAGAACTTTACAACGGCCGAAGGTGGAAGTGCCACTTGGAAAGCCAATCCAGCGATTGACGACGAAGAAATGTACAAGGATTTCCAAATCCTTTCTCTTCACGGGCAAACTAAGGATGCTCTTGCCAAGATGCAATTGGGTTCATGGGAATACGATATCGTAACACCAGCCTACAAGTGCAACATGACCGATATCATGGCATCGCTTGGTTTGGTACAATTGGACCGCTACCCAAGTTTATTGCAACGTCGTAAGGACATCGTGGACCGTTATGATCGTGGTTTTGCAGGTTCTCGCATCCATCCTTTAGCACACAAGACTGAAACCGTCGAATCTTCACGCCACCTCTACATTACCCATATAGAAGGAGCAAGCTTAGAAGAACGCAATCTTATCATCCAAGAATTGGCCAAAGCAGGAATTGCAAGTAACGTCCATTACAAACCGCTTCCTCTGCTAACAGCCTATAAGAATCTTGGTTTTGATATGGCGAACTATCCTAAGGCCTATGCCTTCTTTGAAAATGAAATTACCCTTCCTCTTCACACTAAATTAAGTGATGAAGAAGTGGATTATATCATTGAGACTTTCAAAACAGTTTCTGAAAAAGTGCTAACTTTATCAAAAAAATGACAAACTACAGTCAAGTAATAGTGATTCTGTTTCTAAAAAGTCTAATTGAGTGTAAAACTGTTGTTTTCAATTGAAAGTCCTATAGTAAAATGAAATAAAAACAGGACAAATTAATCAGGATAGTCAAATTAATTTCTAGCAATATTTTAGAAGCAAAGGTGTACTCTTATAGTTTCAATATACTGTATGGTTTGAAATGAGATGTGAGCAATTTGGTGTAGCATTTAGAATTTTTATTAGGCATCATTTAGAAAATGTAGTGTCTTGTTCTAGTTTTCAATTCACCCTATTTTTTGAAAGACGCGAGTTTCCACGAATGAGGTTGTGGAAACTCGCGTCTTTCTTTTTTGTTTTCAGAATATTGTTCAAAGTTTTGAGACTATTTTTCATGTTCTAGTCATTCTTTTGAAATAATCTATAAAACACGTGTCTACAATGATCTATATGTCCTATTCCAGTATTTTAGAAGAACTGCGTCTATTTTTATAGAGCTTGAATCTAGCTTTTATAGAAAATCTATTTAAGAAATATATTGTATTGTTTTGATTTCAATCCGCTATATGAACGATATTCATGTAAATATACCTGGTGAATGCTTGCATGACAAGATATTTGTTCTTGTATTTATAAATTAGTATTTTACGAGATATCAACATGCTTTAAATACAGTGAATAGGATATTTTTATGTTCAAGCTAAGAAAGATAGTAATCACTTTTGAATGGAAGGTTAAAGAATTATTAGAAGTATGGTTAGATATATAAATGGTCACGCTTTCACAATTTTGATATTTTATTGTGTTATTCCTTGACAATTTTGATTTAAAAATATATTATAAAGAAAATGACAGCGGTGTCATTTTCTGGTATGGAATTTATATGAATATTAAATTAGGACATAATATTTTTAATTGGAGGCTAATATGAAATCTTTTCAACAAAATGAGGTTTTCTCTATTCGTAAGTCTAAGGTGGGAGTTTGCTCAGTTCTCTTAGCGGTTTTATTTATTGGAACACAAAGTGTTTTAGCTAATGAAGTAGTTGGTGAAACTTCTTCGTCTAAAGATAATATGCAAATGAACTCTTTGTTGAGTAGCACATCTACATCATTATCTGCGGAACCCCATTCTGATACTCTCAGTCTTGATAACAATTCAAGTTTAAGTACTGATAATAATGGAGGAGTGAGTATTAATCAAAATAAACCTGATATAACAAATGATACTATGATTGGTAACATCTCTGGGATGGAAGTGAATACTATTTTAAGTACTAATCTGAACGAACACGTAGCTTTGAATGTTAAAGATTATGGAGCAATAGGTGACGGGGTTAATGATGATCGTCAAGCAATTCAAGATACAATAGATGCTGCAGCTAAAGGACTAGGCGGAGGAAATGTATATTTTCCTGAAGGAACTTATTTAGTAAAAGAAATTGTTTTTTTAAAAAGTCATACACACTTAGAATTGAATGAGAAAGCTACAATTCTAAATGGTATAAATATTAAGAATCACCCTTCTATTGTTTTTATGACAGGTTTATTTACGGATGATGGTGCGCAAGTAGAATGGGGCCCAACAGAAGATATTAGTTATTCTGGTGGTACTATTGATATGAACGGTGCTTTGAATGAAGAAGGAACTAAAGCAAAAAATCTACCACTTATAAATTCTTCAGGTGCATTTGCTATTGGGAATTCAAATAACGTAACTATAAAAAACGTAACATTCAAGGATAGTTATCAAGGGCATGCTATTCAAATTGCAGGTTCGAAAAATGTATTAGTCGATAATTCTCGTTTTCTTGGTCAAGCTTTACCTAAAACTATGAAAGATGGGCAAATTATAAGTAAGGAGAGTATTCAGATTGAACCATTGACTAGAAAAGGTTTTCCTTATGCTTTGAATGATGATGGGAAAAAATCTGAAAATGTTACTATTCAAAATTCATATTTTGGTAAAAGTGATAAATCTGGAGAATTAGTAACAGCAATTGGTACACACTATCAAACATTGTCGACACAGAACCCCTCTAATATTAAAATTTTAAATAATCATTTTGATAACATGATGTATTCTGGTGTACGTTTTACAGGATTCACTGATATTTTAATTAAAGGAAATAGATTTGATAAGAAAGTAAAAGGAGAAAGTGTACATTATAGAGAAAATGGTGCAGCCTTAATAAATGCTTTTAGTTATAAAAATGTAAAAGATGAACTTGATTTAAATAAGAAAGTCGATATTACTGAAAATACATTTTATATTTCTGATCCTAAAACAAAGGCTATTAGAGTAGCAAAAGATAGTGCAGAATATTTAGGAAAAGTATCAGATATTACTGTAACAAAAAATGTAATTAATAATAATTCTAAGGAAACAGAACAACCAAATATTGAATTATTACGAGTTAGTGATAATTTAGTAGTCTCAGAGAATAGTATATTCGGCGGTAAAGAAGGAATTGTTATTGAGGATTCAAAGGGTAAAATAACCGTTTTAAATAACCAATTTTATAATTTATCCGGTAAGTATATATCATTCATCAAATCTAATGCAAATGGGAAAGAACCAGTTATACGTGATAGCGATGGTAATTTCAATATTGTAACGGAGAATGGGCTTTACAAAATTGTAACAAATAACTTAAGTGATAAAAACGAAAAAGAAAAAAACAAAGAGGAAAAATTTAAAACAAGTTCATATGTGCATGAAAAACAATCTAATTCAAATAATGTAATTGATAGTAACCAGAAGAAAGGAGAGTTTAACTCAAGTAAAGATAATAGACAAATTAATGACAAGATCGACAATAAACAAGATAATAAGATAGAAGAAGTGAACCATAAAAAAGTTGGAGATGGCAGAGAAACTGAAAATCATATTAATAAATCTAAAGAAATAGTAGAGGTAAAACAAAAATTACCAAAGACTGGTTCGAACAAGATTATGGAACTATTCTTAACAGTGACAGGAATTGGTTTACTTTTGACACTAAAAGGGTTGAAGTATTATGGTAAAGATAAATAAAATTTGTTCGATACAAGGAAGTTCCGTAGAAAATGAGGATGCTGTAGGTTCACAAAATCAGTATTTTTGGATTATTGATGGAGCTACAGATTTATATAATTCTAAAGAGGAGATAGGTTATTCAGTCTCAGAAGTTGTACATATTTTATCAGAAAGTTTGTCGGTTAATTGTAAAGAATCAAAAACTCTTAAACAAATATTTGAAACTGCTTTACTAGAGGTTAAAGATGAAATCGGTTTAAACTCATATGAATTAACAGAGTATTATCGCTTACCAACATTTGCTTTTATATTTGCTAAACTTTCAGAAAAAAAGTTGGAGTATATGATGCTAGGTGACTGCGTCATGTTAGTAAACGAAATGGAAATAACTGATCATAGAGTAGATAACTTATTTGAAAAAGGGAAAAATGAGATAAAAGACTCAATTGGTACAAATAGTGTTTTAAATAAAAAAATTATTTTACAAAAAATCAGAAAATTATCTAATCAACCGAGTGGGTACTGGATAGGTTCGTTGGATGAGAGATTTTTAGACCATGCTATTATTAATCAAATAGATGTTACTAGTGAACAAATTGTTTTAATGAGCGATGGCTTTTATGAATTCTATCAAAATAATCAAAATAAAACTTTTGAAGAGTTAATTAAGATGAGATTTAATTCTTCTGCTATTGATCCAATCTATGGAAAGAAAGATGATGCAAGTATTGTAGTTATTGATGTTTGATATATTGTTTAAAATATTAATTGTTACTATTGAACTTTGTTAAGAAGAGGTACCTAAATGTTAAGGTTATATTTAGAAAATGAAATTATAGAATTATCAAATAATTTAGAGACCATTTGGGTATCTGTGCTTGATAAATATGAGAAGTTATTTGAATATTTATCAAATGAAGAACGAATAGAATTGATTAAAGAAGATTTAATCATAAATGAGTCAGTTCTAAATGTTGATAAAAAAGGATATGAGTTAATTTGTTTACAACATCCCGTTTCATATGACTTAAGAAGAATTATTAGTGTAATAAAAATATCAACTGACATTGAACGTATTGGGGATAGAATTGTTGAAATTTTAAAAAATCTACAGATTATTCAAAATAATGAAATTTTGAAGAAAATTATTTCAGAAATAAAAATACTTCATGAAGTTATCGGACTGCATATGAATAGGGCTATATCTTGTTATAGAGAGGAACAATCTGGATGTTTAGATATGGTTGTTATACAAAAACAGAATGAGATAGAAGAGCTTAGTACAAATATTGAAAATAAAATAATGAATTACATATTTGAAGATGATGGGAATGTTTCTGAAGTAATTGGTGCTTTAGATATTATTCATCACCTTGATAAAATTGCTCATACTACGCAATCAATTTATAAATGGATAATGTATAGAAAATATGGGAACATAAATTAGAAAGAAAAATATATGAAAACAATTATTGATAATTTTGTTGATAGAGTAATTGAATACGGAATGTATAATGAAATTGACAAAATATATGTGAAAAATAGAGTACTAGCGTTAATAGGTGAGGAGGGAACTGATCGCATTTCCGATGAAAATGACCTGAAACAAATAAAAGATTACTTAGTGGAAATCGCCTTAAAAAACGGTAAAATTAAAGATTTAATCGAGGAAAAGGAATGTTTAGGAGCAGAGTTAATGAATTTCATAGTTCCTTTACCTAGTCGATTAAATGATATTTTTTGGAGTTCATATGATATATCACCTCAAGAAGCAGTTGAAGAGTTTTATAAGTTAAGTAAAGATAGTGATTATATTAAAACTTCTGCTATTGCTAAGAATATTGAGTTTCGATCATCAACTAAATACGGAGAGCTAGAGATTACGATAAATTTGTCAAAACCCGAAAAAGATCCAAAAACAATTGCTGCTGAAAAATTAGTAAAAGCAACTAATTATCCCAAATGTTTACTATGTATGGAAAATGAAGGATATCAGGGGCGAATAAATTATCCAGCACGTTCGAATCATAGAATTATTCGGTTGAAACTTGGTGACGAAGTATGGGGATTCCAGTATTCTCCCTACTCATATTTTAATGAGCATGCGATATTTTTAAATAGTCAACATGTACCAATGGCTATTACCTCTAAAACATTTGAACAATTATTGGAGATTGTTGATATTTTGCCAGGATATTTTGCTGGTTCAAATTCTGATCTTCCTATCTCAGGAGGCTCCATTCTTAGTCATAACCACTACCAGGGAGGGAAACATATTTTCCCAATGGAAAAAGCAAAATTTGAGAGTGAATTTCGTTTTAAAGACTTTGAGGATGTTAATGCTGGTATTGTAAAATGGCCAATGTCAGTAATTAGGTTACAAAGTGAAAATAAAAATCGATTGTTAGATTTAGCTAATAAAATTCTAAATAAGTGGAGGGAATATTCAGATTTAGAAGTAGACATCATTGCTATGACTGAAGATGTCCCACACCATACGGTGACTCCTATTGCTCGTAAAGTGGACGGGAGATATGAATTAGATATTGTTCTAAGAGATAATCATACTACTGAACAATACCCAGATGGTGTTTTCCATCCTCATCAAGATGTACAACATATTAAAAAGGAAAATATCGGGTTAATCGAAGTGATGGGACTTGCGATATTACCACCTCGTTTGAAACCAGAGTTAGAAGAAGTTGGAAAATATCTTTTAGGAGAGGATAACGCAATTGCGGATTATCATTTAGAATGGGCCGACCAATTGAAAGAAAAATATCCTCGCATTAATAAAGAAGAGGTTAATAGCGTAGTTCAACACGAAGTAGGACAAGTGTTTGCGAGAGTTCTGGAAGATGCAGGAGTTTATAAGAATACACCGTCTGGGCATGAAGCGTTTATGAGATTTGTTAAGTCGGTTGGAATTAATTAGGAGGAAACCCAAATGGCAATATTGGTAACAGGCGGAGCTGGTTATATTGGTAGCCATACCGTAGTAGAATTACTAAATTTAGGAAAGGAAGTCATAATTGTCGACAACCTTTCGAACTCTAGCATCTTGGTGCTAGACCGTATTGAAGCAATTACAGGAATACGTCCCGTGTTTTACGAATTAGATGTTTGTGATAAACAAGCATTGAGAAAGGTATTTGAAAAAGAATCGATTGATGCTGCAATTCATTTTGCAGGTTATAAAGCTGTCGGAGAATCCGTGCAAAAGCCTGTGATGTACTACAAAAATAATATTATGAGTACATTAGCACTTGTTGAAGTGATGTCAGAATTTAATGTTAAAAAGATTGTCTTTTCTTCAAGTGCGACTGTATATGGAATTAACAATCAGTCACCCCTAATTGAGACGATGGAAACAAGTGCGACAAATCCTTATGGGTATACGAAAGTGATGCTTGAACAAATTTTAAAAGATGTTCATGTGGCAGATTCAGAATGGAGTATTGCGTTGCTTCGTTATTTCAATCCAATTGGTGCTCATGAGTCTGGTTTGATTGGGGAAGATCCCTCAGGAATTCCTAACAACTTGATGCCTTATATTGCACAAGTAGCGGTAGGTAAGCTGTCAGAGCTAAGTGTGTTCGGAAATGATTATGATACGCTTGATGGTACTGGTGTGCGTGATTATATCCATGTAGTAGATTTAGCAATAGGACATATAAAAGCTTTAGAAAAAGTATCTGAAAAAACAGATGTTTATATCTATAACCTAGGCTCGGGAGAAGGCACTAGTGTATTACAACTTGTAAATACATTTGAAAGTGTTAATAAGGTCCCTATTCCTTATAAAATAGTTCCAAGACGTTCAGGAGACGTTGCAACTTGTTATGCAAATGCAGACAAAGCATATAAGGAATTAAATTGGAGGACAACAAAATCGATTGAAGACATGTGTAGAGATACATGGAATTGGCAATCAAAAAATCCCAATGGCTATAATTGATGATACTGTCTATATGAGTGCTGTATTTTGGAAAAATTACTTAACCTTTTAATGAAATTCATATTTAATGAAAGATAAATTTTTTTAAAAAATTTTTTGAAAGCGCTTGACAAAGGAAACGGTTTCATTGTATAATGTAAACATAATGACACCGATGTCAAATATAAAAAAGAAGGTCTTTATATGAAAAACTTAACAAAAATTAAGTTCAAAGAGAATGGGGAATTTAATCATTTCCCTGGGAATACAGTTGTAGCAAATCTTTATACTAAACAAGATTTGATGGAAGTTGTTGATATTATTCAATCACGTTATAGAGAATTACCATTTATCGATAAGTTTACTTTAACTCCAAGGAATTCTATTCACATGACTGTAATTGAATTGTTGTGCCATGAAAATCGTGAAACGGAGTTTTGGAGCAGTAATCTTCCTCTAGATACACCTTTACAGGAAATACATGATTACTTTGCTAAACAACTTGAAATTTTTCCATTGTTGGATGAAGAAATTCATATGCGTGTAACTGAAATGGGAAAACAAAACATATTAGTTGAACCTGCAGATGAAGCTTCTGCAAAGAGATTAGAAGAAATTCGTACTTATGTCTCAGAAAAAGCAGGTGTTCGTTTCCCTAATCATGATAGATATCAATTCCATATTTCAATTGGGTATCTTCGAATTCCTTTAACCGAAGAGGAGGAAGAAGAGTTTACTAAAGTCAGAGCAGAATTAACTGAAATTTTATTAGAGAAGATTCCAACTATTACTGTAAATCGTATTGACTATACTGTATTTGAAGATATGAGACAATTTGTTCCATATCACGAAAAATTTAAATAAAATAATAAAAAAGGAGAACTTATCATGAAAAAAATGAAAGTTTGGTCTACTGTACTTGCAACGGGAGTTGCTCTTACTACACTTGCTGCTTGCTCTGGAGGTTCAAATTCTACGACTGCTTCTTCATCTGAAGAAAAAGCTGATAAAAGTCAAGAATTAGTAATCTATTCGAACTCAGTCTCAAATGGTCGTGGTGATTGGCTAACTGCTAAAGCAAAAGAAGCTGGTTTTAATATCAAAATGGTTGATATCCCTGGCGCTCAATTAGCAGACCGTGTTATTGCTGAGAAGAATAATGCAGTTGCAGATATGGTATTTGGAATTGGTGCTGTTGATTCAAATAAAATTAGAGATCAAAAATTACTAGTACAGTACAAGCCTAAATGGTTAGATAAAATTGATCAATCTTTATCAGATAAAGATAATTATTATAATCCTGTGATTGTTCAACCATTAGTTTTAATTGGGGCGCCTGATGTAAAAGAAATGCCTAAAGATTGGACAGAATTAGGTAGTAAGTATAAAGGTAAATATTCAATTTCTGGTCTTCAAGGTGGTACAGGACGTGCAATTCTAGCAAGTATCTTAGTTCGATACCTTGATGATAAAGGTGAATTAGGTGTTTCCGAAAAAGGTTGGGAAGTAGCAAAAGAATATTTGAAAAATGCATACACTCTTCAAAAGGGAGAAAGTTCAATTGTTAAGATGTTAGACAAAGAAGATCCAATACAATATGGAATGATGTGGGGTTCTGGTGCATTAGTTGGACAAAAAGAACAAAATGTTGTTTTCAAAGTTATGACTCCTGAGATCGGTGTACCATTTGTAACTGAACAAACTATGGTTTTAAGCACTAGTAAAAAACAAGCGTTAGCTAAAGAATTTATTGATTGGTTTGGTCAATCAGAAATTCAAGTAGAATATAGTAAGAACTTTGGATCTATTCCTGCAAATAAAGATGCCCTCAAAGATCTACCAGAAGATACTAAGAAATTTGTTGATCAAGTGAAACCACAAAATATTGACTGGGAAGCTGTTGGAAAGCATTTGGATGAATGGGTAGAAAAAGCTGAATTAGAATACGTACAATAAGAAATAAGAGTTAATTTTTATGTCCAAGTCTCTCTATTATTTCTAAATTTATGGAAGAAATAAAGAGAGGCTTTTGGTTTAGTAATAGAGGGAGTTAGTGAGATGATTAAATTTGATAATATTCAAATTAAATATGGTGATTTTGTTGCAATTGATAATCTGAATTTAGATATACATGAAGGGGAATTTTTTACATTTCTTGGGCCTTCAGGATGTGGTAAATCAACTACTTTGAGAGCATTGGTAGGTTTTCTAGATCCATCATCAGGAAGTATTGAAGTTAATGGAACAGATGTCACTCATTTGGAACCTGAAAAGCGTGGAATTGGTATTGTATTTCAATCTTATGCGCTATTTCCAACTATGACTGTTTTTGATAATATTGCATTTGGTTTAAAAGTTAAGAAGGTAGCTCCAGATGTTATTAAAGCTAAAGTATCAGCAGTAGCAGCAAAAATTAAGATCTCTGATCAACAGTTACAGCGTAATGTATCAGAATTATCTGGGGGTCAACAACAAAGGGTAGCATTGGCTCGTGCTCTGGTTCTTGAACCTAAAATTCTTTGTCTAGATGAACCATTGTCAAACCTTGACGCAAAATTACGTGTAGATTTGAGAAAAGAGTTGAAAAGACTTCAAAAAGAGTTAGGTATTACTACTTTATATGTTACTCATGACCAAGAGGAAGCCTTAACTTTATCTGATAGAATTGCAGTCTTTAACAATGGATACATCGAACAGGTCGGTACACCTGTAGAGATTTATCATAATTCTCAAACTGAATTTGTATGTGATTTTATTGGCGATATTAATGTTTTGACCGATGAAACAGTCCACGAAGTATTACTGAAAAATGCAAGCGTTTTCTTAGAAGATAAAAAAGGATACATTCGATTAGAGAAAGTTCGATTCAATCGTGAAACTGAACAAGATTTCATTCTAAAAGGAACAATTATTGATGTTGAGTTTTCTGGAGTTACAATTCACTATACAATAAAAGTTTCTGAAAGTCAGATTCTTAATGTAACAAGTATTGATAGTCAGGCTGCTATTAGATCTGTCGGAGAAAGTGTGGACTTATTTATCACACCATCAGACGTTCTGCAATTTTAAGGAGGTGCAGTATGCGTCATAAATTAAATTTAAAAGATTGGCTTATTCGTTTAGGGTTAATCTGGTTCCTAGTAACATTTATTATTTATCCAAACTTTGATCTAGTAGTGAATGTATTTGTAAAAGGAGGAGAATTTTCCCTTGAAGCTGTACATCGTGTTCTAAAATCTGAGAGGGCACTTCAGAGTATTATGAACAGTTTTAAGTTAGCATTTTCACTCATTATTACAGTTAATGTCGTAGGTATTCTTTGTGTTCTATTTACAGAGTACTTTGATATTAAAGGTGCTAAAATTTTAAAATTAGGCTATATGACCTCTTTAATTTATGGAGGAGTGGTTTTAGCGACTGGATATAAATTTGTCTATGGTCCTTATGGATTGATAACAAAATTTTTACAAAATGTTATCCCTTCTTTAGACCCTAACTGGTTTATTGGGTATGGTGCAGTCTTATTCATTATGACATTTTCAGGAACTGCTAATCATACATTGTTTTTAACAAATACAATTCGAAGCGTTGACTATCACACTATTGAGGCTGCACGAAATATGGGAGCAAAACCATTTACTGTTTTCCGAAAAGTAGTGTTACCAACCTTAATTCCAACTCTATTTGCACTTACTATTATGGTTTTTCTTAGTGGTTTGTCTGCAGTAGCAGCACCCATGATTGTTGGTGGTAAAGGATTTCAAACTATAAATCCAATGATTATTACATTTGCAGGGATGGGGAATTCTCGTGATTTAGCTGCCTTACTTGCAATTATTTTAGGTATTGCAACTACAATTTTGCTTACTATCATGAATAAGATAGAAAAAGGTGGAAATTATATTTCTATCTCTAAGACTAAAGCGCCTCTTAAAAAACAAAAAATTGCATCTAAGCCTTGGAATATCATTGCTCACATTGTAGCATATGGATTGTTCACAGTTTTCATGCTTCCACTAATTTTTATAGTATTATACTCATTTACAGATCCAGTTGCAATTCAAACAGGTAACTTAACATTATCAAACTTTACTTTAGAAAATTATCGCTTATTCTTTAGTAATAGTGCGGCATTCTCTCCATTCTTGGTCAGCTTTATTTATTCTATTATCGCTGCGACAACAGCAACAATTCTCGCAGTTATATTTGCTCGAGTTGTCAGAAAACATAAAGCTCGCTTTGATTTCTTATTTGAATATGGTGCTCTACTTCCTTGGTTACTACCAAGTACACTTTTAGCAGTAAGTTTATTATTTACTTTTAATCAGCCACAATTTCTTGTCTTGAATCAGATTTTGGTAGGTAGTTTGGTAATTCTACTTATTGCATATATAGTTGTAAAAATCCCATTTTCTTATAGAATGGTACGTGCTATTTTATTTAGTGTTGATGATGAGATGGAAGATGCAGCAAGAAGTATGGGTGCTTCACCTTTTTATACTATGATGAAGGTTATCATTCCATTTATTTTACCGGTTGTTCTCTCTGTTATTGCTTTAAACTTTAACTCTTTATTAACTGACTTCGACTTATCTGTATTTCTTTACCATCCATTAGCTCAACCGCTGGGTATAACTATTCGTTCAGCAGGTGATGAAACAGCAACTTCAAATGCTCAAGCACTTGTGTTCGTTTATACTATTGTATTAATGATAATTTCTGGTTCTGTATTATACTTTACTCAGAGACCAGCTAGTAGAAAAAGGAAATAATAATGCAGGCAACAAGCTTAGGACTATCATATATCGAAATTGTATTAAGAATTGTACTTTCATTAGTTATTGGTGGAGTAATTGGTTTAGAGAGAGGAAGTAAATCTCAACCAGCAGGTATTCGTACACATAGTATTGTTTGTCTGGCTGCATGTTTAATTATGATGACTAATGAGTATGTATCTTATAAATTTGGTACAGGAGATCCTACACGCTTAGGTGCGCAAGTTATATCAGGTGTTGGTTTTCTTGGGGCTGGAACAATACTTATTACAGATAAAAAGAAAATAACTGGTTTAACAACTGCAGCCGGAATATGGGCTTCAGCTGGAATCGGTCTAGCTATAGGTGTTGGTTTTTATGAAGGAGCCGTACTAGGAGCAATTTCTGTTTGGAGTGTTATAACTATGTTCCAACCTTTAAAAAAATATCTTCAAAGTCGTTCAAAGATAATCGAATTGTATATCGTTGTTAGATCTACAGAGGCATATAATCGGGTACTAGTATACTGTGCTGAGAATGGCATTAGAATGACTGATTCTAGAACTGCATTTGGAGATGTTAATTCAGAAAGAATTGAATATTTTGATGTTCCAGAAAAAAAAATAGCATCATTTATTACTCTAGAACTATCAGGAAGATTTGAACATCTTCGTTTGATGGAAGAAATTGCTAATATTGTAGGTGTTATTTATGTCGAAGAAATTAGCTGAAATTTAGTAAACAAAGGGACAGATGTTTTTGTCCTTTTGTTTTTTAGATGTTTTAATCATCTAATTTTTGAGTAGATTTTTGCTCAGAGGTTTTTATGAAAGATTTTAAAATCTATTTTGATTTAGGTAAAATAGAATATTTTGATAATAATTGTTTGATACAAGTATACAAATTTATTTCTTTTTATGATATTTGTGAAATGGTGTTTCCCTTTCATTTACCTCCTGATGAGTTGATAACAAATGTTATTTTTAAAGAAAAAATTAAGTCTATGTTAGAATGTTACATTGACAGGCTATTATATATTTTTATAAATCCAACAATTTTTACTGAAAAAGTTAATCTACAATTTTATGGTAGTTTTTTCTCATATGAATTTATTTGTCGTGAAGTTGGAAACATTCTTAAAAATAAAGGTGTGAATTGCAATTTAAACTTTTTTGAAGGGGAAGAATATTTGTAAAATTAATTTTGTGAATTTGTGGATCTTAAATAATTTACAAAATTCTCTTGTTAAAAAAAATTAAATATTGTATAGTAATATTAGAATGTTCGTAATGGAGGACTGAAATGAAAAATATAAATGGGAAAAAGGTAACTATTTATGATATTGCACGTTTATCAGGTTTTTCTCCAAAAACAGTTTCACGAGTTATTAATGGTGGAGTAAATGTTAAAGAAGAAACTTATCAAGCGATTCAAAAAGTTATAGAGGAATTGTCGTATATTCCAAATGCGTATGCAAAAAATTTAACTAAAAAAGAAGCTATAAATATATTGATTTCTGTAAAAAAAATCGACTCTTTTCCTTTAATTTGGTTTCAAACTTTATTAGATAAAGTTTTACAAACTTGTAAAGAGTATGGTGTTAACGCTATTGTTGAATATTTTAGTGAAGAAGATACAATTAGTAATTCAATAATCTCGAGTACAGGAAGCTTGATAGATGGTGTAATAGTATTTTATGAAAGTAAAGAAGATATTCGGATTAATTACTTGCAAAAGAATAAAATGCCATTCATAGTTTTTGGAGAATCTAGAACACCTAATGTTGTGTATGTTTCTAACAACAATTTTCAGGCCACTTATGACATGATGAAATTAGTATCAAAAGAAAACATTAATAGTATGTGGTTACTTATGGGAGGAGAATCCCTTGTTAATATTGATCGAGAGAGAGGGGTTCGTGCTTTTTTAAATGATAATAACTATGAAATGGATTTGAAAGTAGTATATGGTCTAACTACAATAGATTCTGTTTATTCATATGCTACAAGACATCTATCTAATCAAAATTATCCTGATTTGATTTTTGTATCCGGTGATGAAAAAGTACAGGGATTGATTCGTTCTTGCTATGAGAAGGAAATTACCATTCCTGATGATATTTCAATAATCGGATTTGACAATATTCCAATTTCTCAATATTATACTCCAGCTTTATCTACAATTTCTCCTAATTATGTTAAATTAGCTCAAGAAATGATTGAAGGGGTATTAGCAATTATAAAGGGGGAAAGTGTCACATCTGTTGAAGTTTCTACTAAACTTGTTAGGAGACAGAGTTTCTAGTATTGTTTAATTCTTGAAAATCCTAATGGAAAAGATGGAGTGTTCTAAAGTAAGTTCTGTTTAGCATCTATTCAGTTTCTATTGAGTTGGATCCAATTTCCAACAAGTGGGACATTTTCACGTTCGATTTACTAAAGACATTATCACATTCGAATCACACATCTTTCAAAAAAATCGTAAAAAAGTCTTGACAAAGAAAAAACAAAGTATTAAAATAAGTTCAACAAATCAGAAAAGTAACTATTTTTGATCTTCAGGGAGCCTGTGGTGATTGTGAACAGGTGGTTGAAAGTAGTGAAAGTGGGCTGATTTTAAAAATGAATTTGAAACAATGAAAATTCGGTGCGCACACCTTACAGTGCAACTTGTTGTTAGACAAGGCAGAGATGTAAAGGGATAGTCCCTTTATAATTGAGGTGGCACCGCGTTACCAACGCCCTCACACGGAATTTAATTCTGTGTGTGGGCTTTTTTCATATCTTGAAATCAATACAGAAAGAGGAAATTTTTATGACAACTAAAGGTTATTTTGGACAATTTGGTGGAAGTTTTGTACCGGAGCCGATTCAGGCTTTGTTGGATGAGTTGGAAGTGACATTTGACAAGTACAAGGATGATCCAGAGTTTTTGGCAGAATTTCGTCATTACTTAAAGGACTATTCCGGTCGCGAAACACCACTCTATTTTGCGGAAAGTTTGACAGACCACCTAGGTGGCGCTAAGATTTATCTCAAGCGCGAAGACCTTAACCACCTTGGTTCTCACAAGCTCAACAACGTTTTAGGGCAAATCCTTCTTGCCAAACGTATGGGCAAAAAACGAGTAATCGCAGAAACAGGAGCTGGTCAGCACGGTGTTGCTACAGCAGCGGCTGCAGCCAAGTTTGGTATGGCCTGTGATGTCTACATGGGAGCAGAAGATGTGGAACGCCAACGTCTCAATGTTTTCCGTATGGAGATGATGGGAGCAACTGTTCATGCAGTTGAAACAGGGACTCGTACCCTCAAAGATGCTGTTGATGCAGCCTTTGGAGCATGGATGAATGACCTTGAAGCCTTTTATGTTCTGGGATCTGCTGTGGGACCTCACCCATATCCAACCATTGTTCATGAGTTCCAAAAAGTCATCAGTGAAGAATCTCGCCGTCAAATCTTAGAAAAAGAAGGTCGTTTACCAGACTACGTTATTGCCTGTGTAGGTGGTGGTTCCAATGCTATTGGTGCATTTTCACAGTATGTGACTGATGAAGAAGTTAAATTGGTTGGGGTCGAAGCTGCTGGTCATGGACTTGATACAGATAAGCACGCAGCTACTATGACAAAGGGTAGTATCGGAATTGTCGACGGCATGAAGACCTATGCAGTCTTTAAGGAAGATGGAGAGCTAGCTCCAGTTTACTCTATCTCAGCTGGATTGGACTATCCAGGGGTTGGCCCAGAACACGCTTACTTTAAAGATTCAGGTCGCGTGGAATATGTTGCAGCGACAGACGAAGAAGCTGTTCAGGCTCTCCTCCTTCTCAGCAAGACTGAAGGAATTATCCCAGCGATTGAAAGCTCACACGCTATCGCAGAAGCAGTTAAACGTGCACCGAAACTAAGTAAAGACGACATTATCATCATCAATGTCTCTGGTCGTGGAGACAAGGATGTAGCTGCAATTGCGGACTACCTAGAAGCTAAAAAATAAAAGATGGAAAAATTACAGTCTTTTCTCTCACAGAGAGCTTGTGGTTGCTGAAAACAAGCAGAGAAAGCTGTAAGGTTGGGTCCATCTGAAACGAGAGAAGAAAACATAATTCTCAAGGGAGTGCCCTTTATCGCACAGCCTGTTACAGGAGGTTTCTGAGACAGGAATGAGAGATAGGAGAAATCCTATAATTGAGGTGGCACCGCGAATTTCGTCCTCACGCAAGTTATTTTGCGTGGGGATTTTTCATACAGTCGCCACGGACTAGAAGTAGAACTGAAAGGGAAATTACAATGGAACGAATCATTCATGGAGATGTCTTATCGCCAATCTTGGCTTATATGCGCCTAAAGGGGCAACACAAGGTTATCTTAGAGAGTATTCCGAGAGACAAGGAAACAGCTCGTTTTTCTATCCTAGCCTATAATCCTGTTTTTGAGATTAAGTTTGAAAATGGAGTTCTTTATCAAAATGGGCAGGTGATTGATCGGGATCCCTTGGATTTCCTTTATGAAGTGACTCATAAGAACCAGCACCATTCAGACCTACCTTTTGGTGGGGGAGCCATTGGATTTGTTGGCTACGATATGATTTCGCTTTATGAAGAAATTGGTCAAATTCCTGAAGATACAATTGGAACTCCAGACATGCATTTCTTCGTCTATGAGAGTTACATGGTCTTTGACCACAAGAAGGAAAAAATCCATGTCATAGAGGATGCTCTCTATAGTGAGCGTAGTCAAGAAGACTTGGAAAAAGCCTTGAACCAAGTACTTGAGGAATTACGCATTCCTGCTCCAAATGAATTTGAAGACTTGGATCTATCTCCACTGGACTTCAAACCGCATATCGCTCCTCAGAAGTTTGAGGAAATGGTGGAAACCGCTCGTGACTTGATTCGTAATGGCGACATGTTCCAGTGCGTACTCAGTCAGCGCTTCTCAGCAGAAGTTACTGGAAATCCATTTGACTTTTACAGAAATCTCCGCGTGACCAATCCATCTAATTACCTTTATTTCTATGACTTTGGGGATTATCAAATCATCGGTGCCAGTCCAGAAAGTTTGGTTTCTGTCAAAAATGGCATCGTGACAACCAATCCGATTGCAGGGACACGACCAAGAGGCGCTACGGATGAAGAAGACAAGGATTTGGCGACAGACCTGCTTTCGGATGAGAAGGAAACAGCAGAGCATCGGATGTTAGTAGACTTGGGACGAAATGATATTGGCCGCATCTCTGAAACGGCCAGTGTTCAAGTCACTAAGTATATGGAAGTGGAGCTCTTCCGCTATGTCATGCATTTGACCAGTGTGGTCAAAGGGTGTTTGCTTCCAGAACTTACTGCCATGGATGCTTTGAAAGCAACACTTCCTGCCGGAACTGTTTCTGGAGCACCAAAAATTCGCGCGATGAGACGTATCTATGAACTGGAAACAGAAAAACGAGGCGTATACGCAGGAGCAATCGGCTACTTGTCTGCGACGGGTGATATGGACTTCGCCATTGCTATCCGAACTATGATTCTCAAAAATCAAACAGCCTATGTGCAGGCTGGGGCAGGGATTGTCTACGACTCTATTGCCCAAAACGAATACCAAGAAACTATTAACAAAGCAAAATCTATGACTAGAATTGGAGAACTAAGACCATGATTTTATTGATTGACAACTATGATTCTTTTACCTATAACTTGGCCCAATACATTGGGAATTTTGCAGAAGTACAGGTCTTGAGAAATGATGATCCCAAGCTGTATGAAGAAGCTGAAAAAGCAGATGGTCTGGTCTTTTCTCCTGGTCCTGGTTGGCCAGTTGATGCTGGAAAGATGGAAGACATGATTCGTGATTTTGCTGGCAAGAAGCCGATTCTTGGGATTTGTTTGGGCCATCAAGCCATTGCAGAAGTCTTTGGTGGTAAGCTAGGTTTGGCTCCAAAAGTCATGCATGGGAAACAGAGCAATATCAGCTTTGAAGCGCCATCTGTTTTGTATCAAGGCATTGAGGATGACCGTGCAGTCATGCGTTACCACAGTATTTTGATTGAAGAAATGCCAGAAGACTTTGAAGTGACAGCTCGTTCTACTGATGACCAAGCTATCATGGGGATTCAACACAAAACCCTACCAATTTATGGCTTCCAGTACCATCCAGAGAGCATTGGAACGCCAGATGGCTTGTCTTCTATTCGGAATTTTATAGATAAGGTTGTAAAGTGAGGAAACTAGGATGAAAGAGATTATTGAAAAACTAGCAAAATTTGAAAATTTATCAGGTGTGGAAATGACGGATGTCATTGAGCGTATCGTAACTGGGCGTGTAACGGAGGCGCAGATTGCTTCTCTCCTTTTGGCTCTTAAGATGAAGGGGGAAACACCTGAAGAACGCACAGCCATTGCCCAAGTCATGAGAGGACATGCCCAACATATTCCAACTGAGATTCATGATGCCATGGACAACTGTGGTACAGGTGGAGACAAATCCTTCAGCTTTAACATCTCCACAACCTCAGCCTTTGTCTTGGCTGGTGGTGGTGTTCATATGGCAAAACACGGTAACCGCTCGATTTCTTCTAAATCTGGTTCTGCAGATGTCCTAGAAGCCTTGGGCATCAACCTAGACCTCAAACCGGCTGAACTAGGTAAGGTCTTTGATAAGACTGGCATCGTCTTTCTCTTTGCTAAAAATATGCACCCAGCAATGAAATACATCATGCCAGCTCGTTTGGAATTGGGAATTCCAACAATCATGAACTTGACTGGTCCTCTGATTCACCCAATGACTTTGGAAACACAGCTTCTTGGTATTAGTCGTCCAGAACTTCTAGAAAGTACAGCTCAGGTTTTGAAAAATATGGGTCGCAAACGTGCTATAGTGGTTGCTGGTCCAGAAGGATTGGACGAAGCTGGTTTGAATGGAACAACCAAGATTGCCCTTCTTGAAAATGGCGAAATCACCTTGTCAAGCTTTACTCCAGAAGATCTGGGGATGGAACGCTACGCTATCGAAGACATTCGTGGAGGCAATGCTCAGGAAAATGCAGAAATTTTGCTTAGAGTTCTGAAAAACGAACCAAGTCCATTCTTGGAAACGACAGTCTTGAATGCTGGTCTTGGTTTCTATGCTAATGGTAAGGTTGATAGCATCAAGGACGGAGTTGCCTTAGCTCGTCAAGTCATTGCTAGTGGCAAGGCTCTTGAAAAACTCAGACTGTTACAGGAGTACCAAAAATGAGTCAGGAATTTTTAGCACGAATTTTGGAGCAGAAGGCGCGTGAGGTTGAGCAGATGGAGCTGGAGGAAATCCAGCCCTTGCGCCAGCCCTATCGCTTGGCTGACTTTTTGAAGAATCATCAAGACCGCTTGCAGGTGATTGCAGAAGTTAAGAAAGCTAGCCCTAGTCTGGGGGATATCAATCTCGATGTGGATATTGTACAACAGGCCCAGACTTATGAAGCGAACGGCGCAGTGATGATTTCGGTTTTGACAGATGAAGTTTTCTTTAAAGGACATTTGGATTATCTACGGGAGATTTCCAGTCAGGTAAACATTCCAACACTCAACAAGGACTTTATTATCGATGAAAAGCAAATCATTCGAGCTCGCAATGCAGGTGCAACAGTTATCTTGCTCATCGTGGCAGCCTTGTCTGAAGAACGCCTCAAGGAACTTTATGACTATGCGACAGAGCTTGGTCTGGAAGTCTTGGTGGAAACTCACAATCTAGCTGAACTAGAGGTAGCTCACAGACTTGGTGCGGAGATTATTGGTGTTAATAACCGCAATTTGACTACCTTTGAAGTTGACTTGCAGACCAGTGTAGATTTGGCTAAACATTTCAAAGATGATTGCTTGTACATTTCTGAATCTGCTATTTTCACAGGGCAGGATGCGGAACGAGTAGCACCATACTTTAACGGCATTTTAGTAGGGACAGCTCTCATGCAGGCAGAAGATGTAGCCCAGAGAATCAAGGAGTTGCAGATTGACAAAGGTTAAAATTTGTGGACTATCGACCAAAGAAGCGGTGGAGACAGCTGTATCAGCAGGAGCAGACTATATCGGTTTTGTCTTTGCACCCAGTAAAAGACAGGTGACCTTGGATCAGGCTGCTGAGTTGGCAAAGCTTATTCATGCGGATGTCAAAAAGGTTGGTGTATTTGTTTCACCAAGTCGTGCAGAACTGCTAGAAGCGATTGACAAAGTTGAGTTGGACTTGGTTCAAATTCATGGTCAGCTGGCGGATGATGTGTTTGAGGACTTGCCCTGTTCTAGTATTCAGGCTGTGCAGGTGGATGGAGAGGGTCGTGTGCCTAATTCTCAGGCAGATTATCTACTCTTTGATGCCCCTGTGGCAGGGAGTGGCCAAACCTTTGACTGGGGGCAACTAGATACGACTGGACTCGCTCAGCCCTTCTTTATCGCAGGTGGGCTTAAGGAAGACAATGTAGTAAAAGCAATTCAACACTTTACTCCCTATGCAGTAGATGTATCGAGCGGAGTGGAGACAGATGGACAAAAAGATCATGAAAAGATTAGAAGATTTATAGAGAGGGTAAAGCATGGCATATCAGGAACCAAATAAAGATGGATTTTACGGAAAATTCGGCGGACGTTTTGTCCCAGAAACATTGATGACAGCAGTTTTGGAGTTGGAGAAGGCCTACCGTGAAAGTCAGGCAGATCCAAGTTTCCAAGAGGAATTAAACCAACTCTTGCGCCAGTACGTGGGACGTGAAACTCCCCTTTACTACGCAAAAAATTTGACCCAGCATATTGGCGGAGCCAAGATTTATCTTAAACGAGAAGATCTCAACCATACAGGTGCCCACAAGATTAACAATGCCTTGGGACAAGTTTTGCTCGCTAAACGCATGGGTAAAAAGAAAATTATCGCAGAAACAGGTGCTGGTCAGCACGGTGTGGCAACTGCAACTGCTGCAGCCCTCTTTAACATGGAATGTACCATCTATATGGGTGAAGAGGATGTTAAACGCCAAGCCCTCAATGTCTTCCGTATGGAGCTTTTGGGAGCAAAGGTCGAGTCTGTAACAGATGGTTCGCGCGTGCTCAAGGATGCGGTCAATGCAGCCCTTCGTTCATGGGTAGCAAATATCGATGATACCCACTATATTCTTGGTTCTGCCTTGGGGCCTCATCCATTCCCAGAAATCGTTCGTGACTTCCAAAGCGTTATTGGTAGAGAGGCTAAACAACAGTACCGTGACTTGACAGGTCAAGATCTGCCAGATGCCCTAGTAGCCTGTGTTGGTGGTGGGTCGAATGCCATCGGGCTCTTCCATCCATTTGTAGAAGATGAGTCAGTAGCCATGTATGGGGCTGAAGCAGCTGGACTTGGTGTAGATACGGAGCACCACGCAGCTACCTTGACCAAGGGGCGTCCTGGTGTCCTTCACGGTTCTCTCATGGATGTACTCCAAGATGCTCATGGCCAAATTCTTGAAGCCTTCTCTATCTCAGCAGGTTTGGACTATCCTGGTATCGGTCCAGAACATTCTCACTACCACGATATTAAACGTGCCAGCTATGTTCCTGTGACGGATGAAGAAGCCTTGGAAGGATTCCAACTCCTGTCTCGTGTGGAAGGGATTATCCCAGCCTTGGAATCTAGTCACGCTATTGCCTTTGCGGTGAAATTGGCCAAAGAACTGGGTCCAGACAAATCCATGATTGTTTGTCTATCAGGTCGTGGGGACAAGGATGTGGTCCAAATCAAAGACCGCTTGGAAGCAGATGCAGCAAAGAAGGGAGAAGCTCATGCCTAAGATACTAACAGAAAAATTAAACGCTATAAAAGCAGCTGGAAAAGGAATTTTCGTTCCCTATATCATGGCTGGAGATCATGAGAAAGGTTTGGACGGTCTTGCTGAAACAATTCACTTTTTAGAAGATTTGGGTGTCTCTGCAATTGAAGTGGGCATTCCCTTTTCAGATCCAGTTGCAGATGGACCTGTTATCGAAGAAGCTGGCTTGCGCAGTCTAGCTCATGGTACTTCGACACAAGCTTTGGTTGAAACCTTGAAAACCATTGAAACAGAAGTACCACTTGTCATCATGACCTACTTCAACCCCCTCTTTCAGTACGGTGTGGAGAATTTTGTCAAAGATTTGGCAGATACAGCGGTTAAGGGCTTGATTATCCCAGACCTGCCTCATGAGCATGCCAACTTTGTAGAACCATTTCTGGCAGACACAGACATCGCCTTGATTCCTTTAGTAAGCTTGACCACAGGGATTGAGCGCCAGAAAGAGTTGATTAAAGGGGCAGAAGGTTTTGTCTATGCCGTTGCTATCAATGGAGTGACAGGGAAATCTGGCAATTACCGCGCAGACTTGGACAAGCACTTGGCACAATTGCATCAAGTGGCCGACATCCCAGTATTGACAGGATTTGGCGTATCTAGTCAAGCTGATGTTGAACGCTTCAATGCGGTGTCAGATGGTGTTATCGTTGGTTCGAAAATTGTAAAAGCCCTCCACCAAGGAGAGCCGATTCAGGACTTTATCAAACAAGCAGTAGCTTACCAAAAATAATCACACAAGTAGCGAGTAAGAGGAAAGGCACAAAAGGAAGTCTTTCCTTTTTCTTTTGTAGGAGAAAGGCTAGAATTCCCATCGCAGAAGCAAACTGAATCAAGATGAGTAATTCGGTCGCACTAAAGACGAGAGCACAAGAAGCTAAAAAGAGAAAATCCCCTGCTCCCATGCGGATATCAATAAAATGAGCCACAATTCCAAGGGCAAGGAAGAAGACCATGACCAGATTCCAGCCAGAGCAGACCATTAGGAGTAGATGAAAGACAATCCAGACCAGTAAGGGATATTCTTGATGGTGAAAGTCGTAGATACCCAAGGTCAAACCAGTAGTGATTAGGATAACTTGTCCCAAGGAAAGAAAACCCCAAGAGCAAACCAGAAAAAGGAGACCTAAACTTAGTTCAAAAAGGGCATACCAGACTGGATAAGGTGCCTTGCAGTAGCGACAGCGAAAGCGATTGAGCACCTGCGACAGAATCGGAATCAAATCTAAGGGACGCAAGCGAATCTGACAAGAATCGCAGTGACTGGCTGGACTGATAATAGATTGCTCAGGGAAACGGTCAATGACCAAACCAAGAAAGGAAGCGAGAATGCTCCCGACAAGAAAAAAATAAAAATCGATCATACTTATCTATTCGTAAAAAATAGGAGAAGTAGTATAATAGAGAAACATAGATAAGATGGTGAGGTCAAGATGACAATTCGTTTTGAAGAAAAGGTGAGCACAGAAAACGCTCAGCTCGTATGCCAATGGTCCAACTCTCTCGGAAAATCCTTTCAAGAACAATGGATGGGACAAATGGTTCCTTTTCCCTTGACTATTCAAGCCTTGCAAGATTTGGAAGGAGTCTTTTCAATCTTTGATGGATCAGAGTTTGTCGGGATTATCCAGAAAATCAGATTGGAAAATAGTAATCTTCATATCGGAAGATTTTTTATCAACCCCAAAAAACAGGGGCAAGGCTTAGGTAGCCAGGCTTTAAGGAAATTTGTTAGTTTGGTCTTTGAAAATGAAGACATAGATACTATTTCTTTAAATGTCTTCGAAGCAAATCAAGCAGCCCAGCATCTCTATCAAAAAGAAGGATTTGAAATCGTTCAAATAGTTGAAGCACCTGTACGAAAATACATCATGAAAAAGAGTAGATAGAAAGTAAAAATCCTTGAAATCAATCTTGACTGCGATGATGAACCTGAATCAGCCCATCAAAAGGACTGTATATGAATGAACGTTACCAGTGTTTAAAAACTAAAGAATATCAGGTACTTTTATCTTCCAAGGGTAGATAAATTTTCGCTAAACGTAAGATTGATATGAAATCTGTCTTTGGGCAGATAAAGGTTTGTTTGGGTTATAAGAGATGTTATCTGAGAGGTAAGCGTCAAGTGAGAATTGACATGGGATTCGTACTCATGGTCAACAACCTGCTGAAATATAATAAGAGAAAGAGGTGAAATTAAAAAGCTAGAGTTCCGCAATTGGAAATCTCTAGCTTTTTGTTTTCTGAGAATCATCTTGACTCAGACTCTTTTGACTAATGTTACTAAAGAGATAAAGTAACTTTTAGCCTTATTTATTGTCGCCACTCAACATGTTTTTGATACCTTCTACAGCACCTTCTACAGCGTCTTTGGCATCTTCAGCAACTTCTTTTACTTTAGAAACAACTTTTTCAGCTGCTCCTTCTTTTTCCATTTTTTCATCACCGATGGCTTTCCCAACACCTTCTTTAATAGAACCTTTAGCTTGATTTAATTTTTCTTCTACTGACATGATAATTTCTCCTGTTATATTTATTTTATCTTAGTTTACACGAGTTTTTTCGTGAGATACTACACCAGTTGCTGCACCTTTAACAGCTTCTACGCCTTCGCTAACTTTTTCTTGAACAGTTGAGAAACCAGATCCAAGACCAGATTTAGCTTTTTCGAATTGTTCTGAAGCGAATTCTCCTGTTGATTCAGCAACGTCAGATACGCGATCTTGAAGGCTTACTGAGTCTGCTTCATGTTGTTCTTTAGTTTTGATGTCGACAACGTTTACGTTGATTTCAACAACTTCCAAGTCAGTCATTTTAGCAACTTCTGAAGATACGATTTCTCTGATTTCTGAATATAAAGCTGGAACATTTTTTTGGTACTCAGCAATAATGTTTAAGTCAACTGCAACTTGTGTTTTACCAACTTCTACGTTAACACCACTTGTTACGTCATCGCTGTTAACGATTTTTTCTTTAAGATTTGAGAAGAAACCACCGTCGATTCCCAAAAGACCTGAAACGTTTTCTAGTGACAGACCAATGATTTTTTGGATAACTTTATCTTCGTAAGTAAGTTCTCCTTTGATTTCGTGAGCTACAGCAGTAGCATCTTTCTTTTCTACGTTAGTGTTAATGTTTTTTTCGTTTGACATATGAAACTCCTTTAATTAAATTAGTAATTTTTATTTATCTATATAGTTTTTTTCGATATATAATCCAGCTGCAACTCCCAGTGCTCCTAAAATCAATACAAATATTGTTTTGAAGAAGCCAAAGGAGATAATCAAACAAGCGAGAAATACGCCTATGAGACCTGCGATTATTGGATATCGATATTGTTTAAGCCATTCCATTTTTTGCTTCCTTACTTCACACGACTAACAGTCTTTTTGTTTTGAGGTTTTGGTTTAGGCTGGTAGTCTTTTACTAGAACTTCTAGTTTAACCTGACGCTCAATACCAAAAAACTGCTTCAATCCATTAGTTATTTCATTTTGAATTAGTTGGCATCTGTCAGCGATGTTGTCCGAAGGAAGAATTTTACCTTCTACATGAACGAAACATTTATTTTTTCGTAAATTTACATGAACAGTTGGGTTCTTGATCAATCCATGATCACTTACCAAACTTCTAACAAAACCTTCGATTGCAGAATTCTTTAATTTTAATGTATCGTTTTTAGTTTCAAGTTGAATTTCCAAATAACGTTTAGGATAAAACAACACAACTGACATCGATAACAAAACTAAAGTTGATAGAGCCACTATCCCCCAGAATATATATCTAGAGAGATAGAATTCAACGAAATGATTCTGTCTCCAGCTAAATAGCTGAATGCCTAGATCACTAACTTGATGATAATCTATCAAAACAGGAAGGAAAATTGTCAAGATTAAAATACAGAAAATAATTAAAAATATTTTCTTTGTTTTTGACATATACAATCCTTTCGATTTAACATTAAACTATTTTTACCCGTCTAATCTATTTAAAAATAGTTTATTCTACAAGTAATTATTTTTTACCTGTAAAGAATGATACTACAGTAACAACAATTGCTGCTCCTGCAATAGATGGGATCAAAGCCATTCCAGCGATGGATGGGCCCCAACTACCTAAAAGGGATTGTCCTACAGATGACCCGACTAAACCAGCGAATACATTTGCGACGATTCCCATAGAACTACCTTTTTTAGTGATTTTACCTGCCAAGAGACCAATAAGACCTCCAGCAATAATTGACCACAACATTGCCTACCCTTCTTTATTATTTTAATTTCAAAAAATCAAATTCTTTGATTGTTGCTATTATATAATTTTTAAAATTAAAAATATAATCTTTCGACTTGAATTTGATTCTGTATTCACGCCCTCAATAGACGGTAAAATAAGAAAATTGTTTATATATTGCCCCCGTAGTGTTATTATACGAAATAAAGTATCTTAGTAGAAGTCGTTATAGTATGCTATACCTATTCTTTGTGGTATAATTGCAAGAGGTTTAATCCGATAATTTATAAAAAGAGAAAGACATTCATGAGAGATTTATTATCTAAAAAAAGTCATAGGCAATTAGAATTATTAGAATTATTATTTGAACATAAACGTTGGTTTCATCGTTCTGAACTAGCAGAGTTATTAAATTGTACAGAACGTGCAGTCAAAGATGATCTATCCCATGTTAAATCTGCTTTTCCTGACTTGATTTTTCATTCTTCTACTAATGGTATACGCATTATTAATACCGATGATAGTGATATTGAAATGGTTTACCATCATTTCTTTAAACATTCAACTCATTTTTCGATTTTAGAATTTATCTTCTTTAATGAAGGTTGTCAAGCTGAGAGAATTTGTAAAGAATTTTATATCAGTTCATCTTCGCTCTATCGTATTATTAGCCAAATCAATAAAGTGATTAAAAGGCAATTTCAATTTGAAATCAGTCTGACCCCTGTTCAAATCATTGGAAATGAGAGAGACATTCGTTACTTTTTTGCACAATATTTTTCAGAAAAATATTATTTCCTAGAATGGCCATTTGAAAATTTTTCATCAGAGCCCCTATCTCAATTGTTAGAATTGGTTTATAAGGAAACAAGCTTTCCAATGAATTTGTCAACTCATAGAATGCTAAAGTTGCTCCTAGTTACGAACCTATATAGAATAAAGTTTGGTCATTTCATGGAAGTAGAGAAAGACTCTTTTAACGATCAAAGTTTGGATTTTTTAATGCAGGTAGAAGGAATAGAAGGTGTTGCTAAGAATTTTGAATTAGAATACAATATCTCTTTAGATGAAGAAGTTGTTTGCCAATTATTTGTGTCTTACTTTCAAAAAATGTTTTTCATAGATGAAAGTCTCTTTTTGAAATGCGTAAAAAAGGATAGCTATGTTGAAAAATCTTACCATCTATTGAGTGATTTTATTGATCAGATTTCAGTCAAGTATCAGATTGAGATTGAGAATAAGGATAATCTGATTTGGCATCTGCATAATACTGCACATCTGTATCGTCAGGAGTTGTCCACTGAGTTTATTTTATTTGATCAAAAAGGGAATACAATCAGGAATTTTCAAAATATTTTCCCTAAATTTGTTTCAGATGTAAAAAAAGAGCTTTCTCATTATTTAGAGACTCTTGAAGTTTGTTCTAGTTCAATGATGGTAAATCATCTATCTTATACCTTCATCACTCATACCAAACATTTGGTGCTTAATCTACTACAAAATCAGCCAAAGCTGAAGGTTCTGGTTATGAGTAATTTTGATCAGTATCATGCAAAATCCGTTGCAGAGACACTTTCTTATTATTGCAGCAACAATTTTGAACTTGAAGTTTGGACTGAATTAGAATTATCAAAGGAATCTTTAGAAGAATCGCCTTATGATATCATCATTTCTAATTTTATTATTCCTCCGATTGAAAATAAGAGACTGATCTATTCAAATAATATAAACACGGTCTCACTCATATCTTTGTTAAATGCCATGATGTTTATTCGATTAGATTAGTAACCTAAAATAAAAAATGCTATTTCGCGTTTTGAACTGTACCTCAAAAGTTAGACAGAAAAAATCTAATTTTTGGGGTGTTTTTATTAAGAAAAGACCTTCAGTCATTTAAGTAAAATGTACATCTAGAGTCATAGTCCTCTAAAACTCTTGCTTTTTTTGTAGAAGATACGAAAAAAACCTTGATTCCAAGGCTTTTCCTGTTGTATGTAGATGCCCCCTACATGGATTTGTAAGAACTTTTCATATTGAAAATAAACAAAAATGTTGAAATATAGCTGATTTTAGGGAAATACTTTTAGGTGTTTTCAATGTCAGGATTTAAAAATGGGGCAAAAGTGGGGCAAAAACGAATGACTCGTATTTGGTTTGAAAACCTATAATACCTAATGATTATGCTATTCTAGATATATAGTTTTGTTATAAATAAATGTCAGTGCGAGATCAAATTGGAGGATAAAATGGAAAAACAAATTAATGAAAAAAAGCCTTGGTTCCCAAAGCTTTTTAATGTTATAAACTCATTAAAATAATCCCCAGTTAGATTTGGAATATTTTTTATTCTGTGTCATATAAAAATAAATAAAATGAATGGCTATAGCTAGAGCTAAAATGGTTGTTATACTCACTACTATTATAGGATTAGAAGCAAAGATTAAAGAGAGAATCAAGGCAGCCAGATAGAGTGTCGCTTGGACACAGTAGTAACTTTTCGAATAGCGAAGATAGTGTTTGTTATAGGGCCCATTTACTAGGACAGCAGCTTGAAAGAGGCCAAATCCGATATAAGAGAAGCTGGTTGCAAAGAGACGATTAGCTTCAGGATTCTGAAGAAAACTCATCGAAACGGTCATCATAAGAAGTCCAATGAAAATAGGATAGTGACTGTAAATTAGAAATAGTCTCTTTTGATTAGATTTTTCATCAATAGCATGGTCGAATTGACCAAAATAAAACAAGAACAGAGAAATCATAATAATGAAATAAAGAACCGAATAAATCGAGAAATTCTCGATTGTAAAGAAGTTAGCTAGCTCCGTAATCATCTCTCCAAACATAATAATGACAAGAAGGGAGATACGCTCGATTAAATGGGGGAGATTTACCTGGTAATGCTTATCTTTATTAAGCAAGATACTTGGCATAATAAATGTTAGCAGAATACTAGCAAATAAGATATAGACTCTAAGGTAAATAGGAAGAAGAGCTGCTAGATAGACTCCTAAACTTCCTAGACCTGTTATCCATAGAAAACCTTTGATACTTTCCCGATGAACATCATCGGTTGATTTTCTAAAAAATTCAACCAAATATTGAAAAAATAAGGTAAGGGTTAATGTACCAATAGCCCAACAGAGATAATGAAAATATTGTTGCCAATCAGGTCCAATCATATTGGCTATAAAGAGTAAAATTCCCATTTTGATAAACATGATTACTATGTTAAATAAAGAGTTCTTTCCATAGCGATTGGTATAATCGGTTTGAATCATCCAGGAATCGATGAGAAACAAAGTAGCAATGAAAAAATCAAGGAAAGAATTCCAAGTCAAAATACCGTTATGAAGATGGTCGATTAAAGTAGTTACTTTTGAAATTGCAAAAACAAAAACTAAGTCATAAAAAAGTTCTGAAAATTCTACACGTTTATGTTTAATAAGAGTTGTCATCTTAAGACCTTTCTATTTTAGAAGTAAAATTTATTATAACAGAAAATGGTAATAAAAGAAAAGAAGATGCTTAAATAACTTCATGTGACGCGAATGA
>NZ_JANCPG010000016.1:0-49838 GCF_024295905.1 Streptococcus sp. CF7_Ac1-12
TTAACAGACGAAGAAAAAACTGCAGCAAAAGCAGATACGAAAGCCAAAGCTGATGCAGCTAAACAAGCGATTGACAATGCAACAACAAACGATGCGGTAGAAAAAGCTAAAACTGCAGGAACAAAAGAAGTAAAATCAATCAATCCAGCAGCAGTAGCGAAGACAGAAGCTAAGCAAGCCATCGACGAAGTTCTTAAAGCTAAGAATGCCGAAATTGATGCTCGCACAGACTTAACAGACGAAGAGAAAACTGAGGCTAAGGTAGAAGCTAAGAAAAAAGCAAATGCAGCGAAAGAAGCCATCGACAACGTAACAACAAATGCGGAAGTAGAACAAGCTAAGGTGACTGGAACAACAGAAGTAAATAATGTAAATCCAGAAGCAGTAGCGAAGCCAAAAGCTAAGAAGTCAATTGATGAAGCTCTGAAAGCTAAGAATGACGAGATAGAATCTCGTACAGACTTAACAGACGAAGAGAAAACTGCAGCTAAGGCTGAAGCGAAAGTAAAAGCCGACTCAGCCAAGGAAGCTATCGATAATGCCACAACCAACTCAGAAGTCGACCAAGCTCAGTCAACTGGAACAATGTCAGTAGACTCAGTCACTCCAACAGCGCAAGCAAAACCTGCAGCGAAGCAAGCAATAGATGATGCCCTAAAAGCTAAGAACGATGAGATTGATGCTCGCACAGACTTAACAGACGAAGAGAAAACCGTGGCTAAGGCTGAAGCGAAAGCCAAAGCTGATGCAGCAAAAGCAGCCATCGATAATGCCACAACCAACTCAGAAGTCGATCAAGCTAAGTCAACTGGAACAACGTCAGTAGACTCAGTCACTCCAACAGCGCAAGCAAAACCTGCAGCGAAGCAAGCAATAGATGATGCCCTAAAAGCTAAGAACGATGAGATTGATGCTCGCACAGACTTAACAGACGAAGAGAAAACCGTGGCTAAGGCTGAAGCAAAATCGAAAGCTGATGCAGCGAAAGCAGCCATCGATAATGCCACAACCAACTCAGAAGTCGACCAAGCTAAGTCAACTGGAACAATGTCAGTAGACTCAGTCACTCCAACAGCGCAAGCAAAACCTGCAGCTAAGCAAGCAATAGCTGATGCCCTAAAAGCTAAGAACGATGAGATTGATGCTCGCACAGACTTAACAGACGAAGAGAAAACCGTGGCTAAGGCTGAAGCGAAAGCCAAAGCTGATGCAGCAAAAGCAGCCATCGATAATGCCACAACCAACTCAGAAGTCGACCAAGCTAAGTCAACTGGTATTGAAGAAGTGAACTCAGTCAATCCGATTGCACAAATTAGACCGGCAGTTGGAGCAAGTGCTGGAGTTCATGTAAACTCAGCTAATCCAACTTCTAAAGAAAAACCACAGGAAAAACAAGCAATAGACCAAGTATTGAAAACTGATGAAGCCAAAGCTAAAGTGAAAGATAGTGTAGCATTTCCTATCTCACAACTTGAAAATGAGAATCAGCAAGTAGCTACTAATCAGCGTGTAGTGGCTAGAGAATTGCCAAATACAGGCACAACAGAATCCATAACGGCAATGGTTGCAGCAGCAGCTAGTGCAATACTTGGTTTTGGTCTTATTGCTCGTCGTCGAAAAGAAGATGAAGAAGATAAATTAGAAAATCAATAACGATTTCTAAAGGTCGCAACTCCTTTTTTGAGACTAAGTGGATAATATTATTCTTAAAACTCTCCTAGAGCAAAATAGCTACTAGGAGAGTTTTTTCTCTAACCAGAAGATACGTGACGGGACTAAAGATAATCTCATCTGCTTTGCGGATGAGGGTTTTCTTATTTTGTGCTATACTTAAGGTATGCATAGAAAAACAGTAATTGATTTTAGAGCTTTGGGGGAGAGATACACCTTTACCCAGCCTATTAAAGAGTTGAAAACGAGAAATGTAGTAGAAGTGGTAGATTTGCTGGCACAAGTGGAAAGCTACCAAGAGCAAGGCTACTATGTGGTGGGCTATGTCAGCTATGAGGCTGCACCTGCTTTTGAGGAGAAATTAGCAGTTCATAAAGCTCCTTTATTGGCAGAGTACCTGCTTTATTTTACAGTTCATGATAGGGTAGAAACATCCCCTATTCCTCTGACTTATGATGAGGTTGATTTACCTTCAAATTGGCAGGAAGTGACGTCCTCAGAGGATTATGAAAAGGCGATTGCTCAGATTCACCATCATTTGCGGCAGGGTGACACCTATCAGGTCAACTACACTGTCCAACTCAAACAGGACTTGAGTGCCAATCCTTTTGCCATCTACAATCGTATGGTGGTAGAGCAGGAGGCGGGCTACAATGCCTATGTTGATCATGATGAAATGGCAGTGATTTCCATGAGCCCAGAGCTCTTTTTTGAGCAAAATGACCGCGAGTTGACAACGCGACCAATGAAGGGAACAACTCAGCGTGGCGTGACCGACAAAGAAGACTTGGAGCAGGCCAGTTGGTTGGAACAGGACCCAAAAAATCGCTCTGAAAACATGATGATTGTGGATCTCTTGCGCAATGATATGAACCGTATTTCTGAAGTGGGGAGTGAGCATGTGGAGCGTCTGTGTCAGGTAGAGCAGTATTCAACTGTTTGGCAGATGACTTCGACCATCAAGAGTCGGTTGCGAGCAGATGTGGACTTGGTTACCATTTTTCGCTCTCTCTTTCCTTGTGGATCCATCACAGGAGCTCCTAAGATAGCGACTATGGAAATTATTAAGGAGTTGGAACCACAACCGCGTGGAGTCTACTGTGGAACGATTGGTCTTTTACTTCCAAATGGGCGACGGATTTTTAATGTGGCCATTCGGACCATTCAACTGCATCAAGGCAAAGCCATCTATGGAGTGGGTGGTGGCATTACTTGGGATAGCACTTGGGAATCTGAATACCGCGAGGTTCATCAAAAGGCAGCTGTTCTCTATCGTAAACAAGCTCGTTTCCAACTGATTACGACTGGAAAAATCAGTCAGAAGAACTTGTTGTTTGAAGAACAACATTTGGAAAGACTGAGAACAGCTAGTCGGTATTTTGCTTTTCCTTTTGATGTAGAAGACTTGAAACAAAAGATAGAGGAAGAGTGTCAGGCTTGTGACATTAATCAAGACTACCGCTTGCGAATTAGCCTTAGCAAATCTGGAGAGATAGCAGTTGATTGTCAAGCATTGGAATCTCTCAGTCCGACCTTCTGCCAAGCAAAACTTTGCCTTCAGGAAGCAAATTTGCAACAAGCCTTTACCTACTTTAAAACCACTCACCGACCGCATTTGAATTTAGGAAAACACGAGAAGATTTACCACAATATAAGAGGAGAATTACTTGAAACCTCTATTGGAAATTTGGTTCTGAAAATCGCTGGGAAACTCTACACACCGTCTATCCGACTTGGAATCTTGCCAGGAATTTACCGTCAGCATTTACTAGAAACAGGACAGATAGAAGAGAAAGTCTTGACCTTGGCAGATTTAACCCAAGCAGAAGCTATTTACGGCTGTAATGCCGTGAGAGGTTTGTATGAGTTAATCTTACAGGAGGAGTAGATGAAACTGATATTTTTACACGGCTTAGGGCAGTCAGCAGAGTCTTGGAAAGAAGTTCGGGATTTACTGACAGATTATCCTTCTGAGGCTATCGAGTTATTTTTTTCTGAAGTTAACAGCTATCAAAAAGTCAAGGAGAGAGTTTATCAGCACCTAGCTCAAGAGACAGAACCTTTTGTTTTGATTGGATTGTCCTTAGGTGCTGCCCTGGCACTAGAACTTTCCAGTTATGATTTACCAAATCTTCGAGCTTTGGTTCTGTCAGGATGCCCGCTAAAATTATCAGGGAATATCCTATTTTATGTTCAGTTGCTGATATTTAAATTACTTCCCAAAAGGGTATTTGAAAAACAGGGAGCAGACAAAGCTCTTATGGTCGGAGTTTCTGAGGAATTGAAGACACTTGATTTAACTGATATATCAAGAACTTGTCCTTATCCAACCTTACTAATTTGTGGCAGCAAAGATAAACCGAATCTTAATTCTATGAGAAGTCTTCATAAACTAATATCAGAATCTCAATTTCAGATTATACCAGATGGTCCTCATGTCTTGAATAAGGCTAAACCAAAAGAGTTTGCTGAACAGATTAAACCTTTCCTTGAATTGCTGAAATAAGTTTGATAAAATAATAGTGAAATCGATAACATCGTTATAGGAGAAAGAAATGAATAAACGTCTATTTTTAAAAATGAGTCTGGCTACCTTGCCAGTTTTAGCCTTGTTTTCACAACCTGTGTTAGCAGAAGAAAACATTCATTTTTCTAGTTGTAAAGAAGCTTGGGCGAATGGATACGTAGATATTCACGAGGGAGAACCTGGTTATTCTGCCAAGTTAGACCGTGATCATGATGGTGTGGCTTGCGAATTGAAAAATGCTCCTAAGGGTGCTTTTAAAGCAAAACAAGCGGCTACAACTCAAACCGATACAACTTCATCCACAGCAAGTGGTTGGGTTAAGCAGGACGGTTCTTGGTACTATTTTGACGGAAATGGAAATCCAGTGAAAAATGCATGGCAGGGAAGCTATTACCTGAAAGCTGATGGTAAAATGGCACAGAGTGAATGGATTTATGACTCTTCTTATCAAGCGTGGTATTATTTGAAATCAGATGGTTCCTATGCAAAGAATGCATGGCAAGGTGCTTATTACCTTAAATCAAACGGTAAAATGGCACAAGGTGAGTGGGTTTATGACTCTTCTTATCAAGCCTGGTATTACTTGAAATCAGATGGTTCATACGCTCGCAATACATGGCAAGGCAATTACTATTTGAAATCAGATGGCAAAATGGCTAAAAATGAGAGAGTTGATGGAGGTCGTTACTATGTAGATGCTTCAGGTCTCTGGAAACCATAAGTCAGGATAAAATTCAGAAATCTAATGCAAACCTTTGCATAAACGATTAGTTTTTGTTATACTATATCTGTAAGCATTTTCAATTAATTCATAATGAAAAAGGAGAATATGATGAGTCAAAAGATTATTGGGATTGACCTTGGTGGAACTTCTATCAAATTTGCAATCTTGACAACAGCAGGAGAAATCCAAGAAAAGTGGTCTATCAAGACCAACATTTTGGATGAGGGAAGTCATATCGTTGATGATATGATTGAGTCTATTCAACATCGTTTGAACTTGCTTGGATTGGCAGCAGCAGACTTCAAAGGTATTGGAATGGGTTCACCAGGTGTGGTTGACCGTGAAAAAGGAACTGTTATTGGTGCCTACAACTTGAACTGGAAAACCCTTCAACCAATCAAAGAAAAGATTGAAAAAGCCTTGGGCATTCCATTTTTCATCGATAATGATGCCAACGTAGCTGCTCTTGGTGAACGTTGGATGGGGGCTGGTGACAACCAACCCGACGTTGTCTTTATGACACTTGGTACAGGTGTTGGTGGCGGTATCGTCGCAGAAGGCAAATTGCTTCACGGTGTTGCTGGTGCAGCAGGTGAGCTTGGCCACATCACTGTTGACTTTGACCAACCAATCGCATGTACTTGTGGTAAAAAAGGCTGCCTTGAGACAGTTGCTTCAGCAACAGGTATTGTCAACTTGACTCGTCGCTATGCCGATGAATACGAAGGCGATGCAGCCTTGAAACGCTTGATTGATAATGGAGAAGAAGTGACTGCTAAGACTGTCTTTGACCTTGCAAAAGAAGGGGACGACCTTGCATTGATCGTTTACCGTAACTTCTCACGTTACTTGGGAATTGCTTGTGCCAACATCGGTTCAATCCTAAACCCATCAACAATCGTAATCGGTGGTGGTGTGTCAGCCGCAGGAGAATTCCTCCTACAAGGTGTTCAAAAAGTCTACGATGAAAATACTTTCCCACAAGTACGCACATCTACTAAATTAGCTCTTGCAACTCTAGGAAATGACGCTGGGGTTATCGGAGCAGCATCACTTGTATTGCAATAAAATAATAAAAGGGGGAAAAATGCTAACCTAGAGTTAGTAATGTTCCTCTTTTCTTTTTTATGCTATACTAGTTAGGAAATAAATGAGGTGAGAGTAAATGACAAAAGCAGATACGATTTTTAAAGAAAATATTGAACGAATCCTCAAAGACGGTGTCTTTTCTGAGCAGGCTCGTCCCAAGTACAAGGATGGGACCGTTGCCAATTCCAAGTATGTAACGGGTGCCTTTGCAGAGTATGACTTGGCAAAAGGAGAATTCCCCATTACAACCTTGCGTCCTATCGCTATCAAATCCGCCATTAAGGAAGTTCTCTGGATTTACCAAGATCAGTCAAATAGCCTAGAGGTGCTAAATAGCAAGTACAATGTTCACTACTGGAATGACTGGGAAGTGGAAAATACAGGAACCATCGGTGAGCGCTATGGTGCTATTGTTAAGAAACACGATATTATCAATAAGCTTCTCAAACAGTTGGAAGCCAACCCTTGGAACCGCCGAAATATCATCTCCCTCTGGGATTACCAAGCTTTCGAAGAAACAGATGGGCTACTCCCATGCGCCTTTCAGACCATGTTTGATGTTCGCCGTGTAGATGGGGAGATCTATCTGGATGCGACTTTGACTCAGCGTTCGAATGACATGCTAGTAGCCCACCACATCAATGCTATGCAGTATGTGGCTCTTCAAATGATGATTGCCAAGCATTTTGGCTGGAAGGTTGGAAAGTTCTTCTACTTTATCAACAACCTCCATATCTATGACAATCAATTTGAACAAGCTCAGGAATTGCTTCGTCGTGAACCGTCAAACTGCCAACCACGTTTGGTTTTAAATGTGCCAGATAAGACCAATTTCTTTGATATCAAAGCAGAGGATTTTGAGTTAGTGGATTATGCCCCTGTCAAACCACAGTTGAAGTTTGACCTGGCTATTTAAAAGAATAGAAAAAGAAGTTGAGAAAATAAATCCCAACTTCTTTTATTTCTTAACGTGATACGCGGCGGCGAGCTGCTTTTTTACGGTTTTCTTCGATGAAAGCTGCTTTTTGCTCTTCTGGTTCAATCACTTTCTTTTTAAATGCGTATACTGCACCTGCAACTGCAGCGACAGTTCCTGCGACACCTGTTACAAGACCTTTAGCGAATCCTTTAGCCATGAGTCTTCCTCCTTTATATTCTCAATCAGCCAGCCTCCTCAAGAGGTCACATTTTTCTGACTGACCTTTTTGTGTTATAATAATAGTAACGAAAAAATGGGAATTTTTCAAGGAAAAAAGATGAAAACAAAAATAATTGTGATTGTTGGACCGACTGCAGTTGGAAAGACGGCTCTAGCCATTGAAGTGGCCAAGCGTTTTAATGGCGAAGTGGTTAGTGGAGATAGCCAGCAAGTCTATCGAGGACTTGATATTGGGACGGCCAAGGCTAGTCCAGAAGAGCAGGCAGCTGTTCCTCATCATTTAATCGATGTTAGAGAGGTAACCGAGTCTTACTCGGCTTTTGATTTTGTTTCAGAAGCTAAGATGGCTATTGAGGATATTCACAGTCGTGGCAAGCTTGCCATTATCGCTGGTGGAACAGGGCTTTACATACAGAGTCTACTAGAAGGATATCATCTCGGTGGAGAGACACCACATGAGGAAATTTTAGCTTACCGAGCTAGTTTAGAACCTTTTTCAGATGAGGAGTTAGCCCATCTGGTAGAGCAAGCAGGTCTTGAAATTCCCCAGTTTAATCGTCGTCGTGCTATGCGTGCCTTGGAAATCGCCCATTTTGGTCAGGATTTGGAAAATCAAGAGACCTTGTATGAACCATTGATTATCTGCTTGGATGATGAACGCAGTCATCTTTATGAGCGTATCAATCGCCGAGTAGATCTAATGTTTGAGGCTGGGCTTTTGGATGAGGCCAAGTGGCTCTTTGACCATTATCCAGATGTGCAGGCTGCTAAAGGAATTGGCTACAAGGAACTCTTTCCTTATTTCCGTGGAGAGCAAACCTTGGAGGAAGCTAGTGAGAGTCTCAAACAGGCGACTCGTCGTTTTGCCAAGCGTCAGTTGACCTGGTTCCGTAATCGCATGCAGGTCACCTTTTATCAGATTGGAGAATCTGGTGTACAAGACCGCATTTTAAGCCAGATAGAGGAGTTTTTAGATGATTGAAACGGAGAAAAAAGAGGAACGCGTCCTGCTCATCGGTGTGGAATTACAGGGTATGGACAATTTTGACCTCTCCATGGAAGAATTGACCAGTCTAGCTAAGACTGCTGGGGCAGTCGTTGTAGATAGCTACAGACAAAAACGTGAAAAATATGATTCCAAGACCTTCGTCGGCTCTGGTAAGTTAGAAGAAATTGCGCTTATGGTGGATGCAGAAGAAATTACCACTGTCATCGTCAACAACCGTTTAACTCCACGGCAAAATGTTAATCTAGAGGAAGTTCTGGGTGTTAAGGTCATTGACCGTATGCAGTTGATTTTGGATATCTTTGCCATGCGAGCTCGAAGCCATGAAGGGAAGCTCCAAGTCCACCTAGCCCAGCTCAAATATCTCTTGCCTCGCTTGGTTGGTCAGGGAATCATGCTCAGCCGTCAGGCAGGGGGAATTGGTTCCCGTGGACCTGGTGAAAGCCAGCTGGAGCTGAACCGTCGTAGCGTTCGCAACCAGATCACGGATATCGAGCGCCAGCTCAAGGTTGTTGAGAAAAATCGGGCGACTGTCAGAGAAAAACGTCTGGAGTCCAGCACTTTTAAGATTGGTTTGATTGGTTATACCAATGCTGGGAAGTCAACTATCATGAACACTTTGACCAGTAAGACCCAGTATGAAGCAGACGAGCTCTTTGCGACTTTGGATGCGACGACTAAGAGTATCCATCTGGGGGGTAATCTCCAAGTAACTTTGACAGATACCGTGGGCTTCATCCAAGATTTACCGACAGAGTTGGTGTCTAGTTTCAAGTCAACCTTGGAAGAAAGCAAGCATGTGGACCTTCTGGTTCATGTCATTGATGCCAGCAATCCTTACCACGAGGAGCATGAAAAAACAGTCCTGTCCATCATGAAAGATTTGGAAATGGAAGATATTCCTCGCCTGACCCTTTATAATAAAGCGGATTTGGTGGAGAATTTTATGCCGACCCAAACACCTTATGCTCTGATTTCTGCTAAGTCTGAGGATAGTCGTGAAAATTTGCAGGCACTATTTTTAGAGAAAATCAAGGATATTTTTGAATTCTTTACCCTGCGCGTGCCTTTTTCAAAATCTTACAAGATTCATGATTTAGAAAGTGTTGCGATTTTGGAAGAACGTGATTATCAGGATGACGGTGAAGTGATTACAGGCTACATTTCTGAGAAAAACAAATGGAGGTTAGAAGAATTTTATGACTGATATCAAAACCTTGGCTCTAAAATATGGGGGCTATACAAGTCTAGATAAGGTCTATCTGGATCAACTTCTAGCTGGTAAAGCAGAGCAAGAGCAGTTGGCACTGATCACTCCTCCGCCTAGCGTGGTCAATGCTTACTTTGCAGAACTATATCAGAAAAAGAGTCCTGAGGCTGCGACGGATTATTTTGCGGAACTCAGTCAGGAGCTGAATCTCTACAACGCTGAGCCAAGTTTCACCTTAGAAAATAAGCCTTTTGTTCGGCTTAATCTGTCTGGTAAATCCTTTGGTTTTTGTTATGAGAGTGAGGGTCTTGGTCGGATTTTCTCTGAAAATAAAGAGGTAATCTCGGATGACTTACTCTTTGAAATTGCGCAAATTTTCCCTCATCAGCTAGTATTTGAGGAGTCTGGCAAGATTTACATGAAGGATGTCGGGGACGAGGAAGTTGTTAGTGTGGAAAATCTCACAGCTTTGACTGATTTGGAAAGCTTGGCTGACGGTCGTAAGCGTCTCAAAGGCTACAGCCAAGAGGATTTACTGCAAGAAGCTAGAGCTTTTTCTGGCAAGCGCTATTTCCGATCGGAAAACCGCACAGCCATGTTATATATTGATTAATTAGAAAGTATCGAATGGATATTCAATTTTTAGGAACGGGGGCAGGTCAGCCCTCTAAAGCCCGCAATGTTTCCAGTCTCGCCCTGAAACTCTTGGACGAGATTAACGAAGTTTGGCTCTTTGACTGTGGAGAAGGTACGCAAAATCGCATTCTTGAAACCACAATTCGACCACGTAAGGTCAGCAGAATCTTTATCACTCACTTGCATGGAGACCATATCTTTGGCTTACCAGGTTTTCTTTCTAGCCGTGCCTTTCAGGCCAATGAAGAGCAGACAGATTTGGAAATTTATGGACCGCAAGGGATTAAGTCCTTTGTCTTAACCAGCCTTCGTGTGTCAGGTTCGCGCCTGCCCTACCGTATTCATTTTCATGAGTTTGATCAAGATTCTTTAGGGAAAATCCTTGAAACCGATAAATTCACAGTGTATGCAGAGGAGCTGGACCACACTATTTTCTGTGTTGGTTATCGTGTCATGCAAAAGGATTTGGAAGGAACGCTTGATGCTGAAAAACTCAAGGCTGCTGGTGTCCCATTTGGCCCACTTTTTGGGAAAATCAAGAACGGCCAGGATGTTGTTTTGGAAGACGGAACTGAAATCAAGGCAGCAGACTATATCTCAGCTCCACGTCCAGGTAAAATTATCACTATTTTAGGAGACACTCGAAAAACGGATGCCAGTGTGCGTCTGGCTGTTAATGCAGATGTCCTGGTCCATGAATCCACTTATGGCAAGGGAGATGAGAAAATTGCTCGTAACCATGGTCACTCAACCAATATGCAGGCAGCACAGGTTGCAGTAGAAGCAGGTGCCAAACGCCTCTTACTCAACCACATCAGTGCTCGTTTCCTCTCAAAAGATATCAGCAAGCTCAAGAAAGATGCGGCTAGTGTCTTTGAAAATGTCCATGTGGTCAAAGACTTGGAAGAAGTGGAAATCTAAAAGATTGAGAAAGGAACAGTATGCCTACTATTCTCATTACTGGAGCTAGCGGTGGTCTAGCCCAAGAAATGGTCAAACTCCTGCCAAATGACCAACTCATCTTGCTTGGTCGAAATAAGGAAAAATTAGCTCAACTCTATGGAAACCATCCCCATGCAGAATTGATGGAAATCGATATTACCGATGACTCAGCCATAGAAACTCTGGTAGCAGACCTTTATCATCGCTACGGCAGGATTGATGTCTTGATAAACAACGCTGGTTACGGGATCTTTGAGGAATTTGACCAGATTTCCGACCAAGATATTCATCAGATGTTCGAGGTCAATACTTTTGCCCTGATGAATCTATCTCGACGCCTTGCAGCTCGTATGAAGGAAAGCCGAAAAGGTCATATCATTAATATCGTCAGCATGGCAGGTTTGATTGCTACTGGCAAGTCCAGTCTCTACTCAGCGACCAAGTTCGCGGCTATTGGTTTTTCAAATGCTCTGCGCCTCGAACTCATGCCTTATGGTGTTTATGTAACGACGGTCAATCCAGGACCAATCCGAACAGGATTTTTCGACCAAGCCGACCCAGATGGTACCTATCTCAAGTCGGTTGAACGCTTCCTGTTGAAACCAGATGCAGTGGCTAAAAAGATTGTCAAGATTATAGGAAAAAACAAACGAGAACTCAATCTACCGATGTTGTTGAACCTAGCTCATAAGTTTTATACCCTTTTTCCCAAGCTAGCTGATAAGTTGGCAGGGGAGACTTTTAATTATAAGTAAAAAGAACCAATATGCAGGTTGTTGCTAGCCTACATATTGGTTCTTATTATTTCTCAATTATCAAACTGGACTTCTTCTAGTAGATAGTCGATAAAGCGTTCGCCCATCTTAGATAGGCTGGTTTTCTCATGCTGAATGTAGACCAGCTCGATAGGGTCATCAATATCTAGTGGGATAGAAACGATATTGTCTCCGTTGAGGTTACTGTTCAAAATCCCTGTCGCAATGGTATAACCATCCAAACCAATCAAGAGATTAAAGAGGGTAGCACGGTCGCTGACTACGATAGATTTTTTGTGGTATTCCTGCGAGAGAATCTCTTCTGAAAAGTAGAAGGAGTTGTGAGTTCCTTGATCATAGCTGAGGTAAGGGAAGTTTTCCAAATCAGATAGTTTGACCTTATCTTTCTTTGCCAGAGGATTGGTCTTGCTGACAAAGATATGCGGTTGGGCGGTAAAGAGATGATGAGCCAGCAGGTGGTTGTCATCCAGCATTTTGGTTAAAACATCACGGTTGTAGCTGTTAAAAAATAGGACACCGACCTCACTACGGAAGTTCTTGACGTCGTCGATAATCTCCCAAGTCCGAGTTTCACGAAGGAAGAGTTCGTATTTCTCCATATCACTTTTCTTGAGCAAAGAGACAAAGGCATTGACTACAAAGGCATAGTGTTGAGAGGAAACGCTAAAAAGTTCGCGGTGGGCGACAGGATTTTTATAGCGTTCTTCCAGAAGCTGGGTTTGCTCGACAACTTGACGGGCATAAGAGAGAAACTCCATCCCATCACGGGTCAAGGTGATTCCCTTGGGATTGCGGATAAAGATCTCAATACCCATTTCATTTTCCAAATCTCTTACTGCATTGGAAAGACTAGGTTGAGTGATAAAGAGTTGCTTGGCTGCCTCATTCATGGAGCCAGTTTCGACGATTTTGATAATATAATGTAATTGTTGAATTCTCATGTTTTTATTGTACCACACTTGCGTCAGAATCGCCAAAGAAGATAGGAAAATCAGGAGTATTGTGTGGGTCTCTTCTTGAAAAAAACACAAAAATTTGCTAGAATGAGTCTTATGAAAACATTCTATGATGTGCAGCAATTCCTCAAACGATTTGGTATTATTGTTTACATGGGAAAACGCTTATATGATATTGAACTGATGAAGTTGGAACTCTCTCGGATTTACGATGCAGGGTTGATGGACAAATTAGACTATCTAGAAGCAGAAGCGGTTCTTCGCAGAGAGCACAAGGTAGAATTGGATTATATTGAGAAAAATGGAGAAATGAACTAATGGTTACTTGGATTTTGTGGGCATTTATACTAGCAATGTTGGCATGGATGGGCTTTAATTATCTTCGTATTCGCCGTGCGGCTAAAATTGTGGACAATGAGGAATTTGAAGCCTTGATTCGTACGGGTCAATTGATTGATTTGCGCGACCCAGCTGAATTTCACAGAAAGCATATCCTTGGTGCACGCAATATCCCTTCAAGTCAGTTGAAGACTAGTCTTGCAGCCCTTCGTAAGGATAAACCTGTCCTTCTTTACGAAAACCAACGTGCGCAGCGTGTCACAAATGCGGCCCTTTACTTGAAAAAACAAGGTTTTTCTGAGATTTATATCCTTTCTTATGGTTTGGATTCTTGGAGAGGGAAAGTCAAAGTTGAGAAATAAGAAAATGAGCTTGGATGTTTCCGAGCTCATTTTTTAACCACTTTTTCTAAGAAATTCACGAATACTTGCTAACTCTTCTGAGTTTAAGGGACGATAGTCTCCTTCTTGAAGATTATCATCCAAGTTACAAGGTCCAAAATGGGTGCGCTTGAGGGAGGTCACCTTAACACCAACCGAGAGGAACATTTTCTTAACCTGGTGAAATTTCCCTTCTGAAATAGTGATAGAGGCTTGACTGAGGGAAGGACTTGCAGATAGAATCTCTAGTCTTGCAGCTTTACAGACAGTGCCATCTAAAAAGACAATTCCTTTTTGAAATGCTTGGATATGGTCAGGTGTCAGAAGTCCATTAACCTCAACTCGATAAGTCTTATCGACATGATACTGGGGATGGAGGAGCTGAAAGCCCAAGGGACCGTTGTCAGTCAAGAGAAGGAGTCCTGTCGTATCTCGGTCCAGTCGGCCGACGGCATAGAGCTTGTCAGACTGGATGTCAGGCGGAAGGAGGTCCATGACGGTTGAAAGTTTCTTGTCTTTGTTGGCTGTAACGACACCAGCAGGCTTATGAAGCATAAGGTAGGTGTGTTCATAGCCTTGAATGATACGGTCCTGAAAAAGGAGTTTTTGTAGTCCTGTATCGATATTTTGGGCTAGGGAGCGGGCTGGGCAACCATCGACGAGAATGTCCCCTTTGAGTAAGGCTTGTTTCATGGCCTTTCGGCTAACTTTTTCTTGGGCTAATAAATTATCTAAACGCATACCTGCCTATCTTATCATAAGTCGTTTGCTTTGAAAAGGCTTGACATGAAAAGAAAAGCGGAGTGAAAACATTTACACTTGCTTGAATTATGTTATTTACTTGAAATTATGGTATAATCGTTCAGTTAGAAAATAAATTTTGAATATTATAGAGGAAATCATGACAAAACTTAGAGAAGATATCCGTAACATTGCGATTATCGCCCACGTTGACCACGGTAAAACAACCCTCGTTGACGAATTATTGAAACAATCAGAAACGCTTGATGCACGCACTGAATTGGCAGAGCGTGCTATGGACTCAAACGATATCGAAAAAGAGCGTGGAATTACCATCCTTGCTAAAAATACAGCTGTTGCCTATAACGGAACTCGTATCAATATCATGGACACACCAGGACACGCGGACTTCGGTGGAGAAGTTGAGCGTATCATGAAAATGGTTGACGGTGTTGTCTTAGTCGTAGATGCCTACGAAGGAACAATGCCACAAACTCGTTTCGTATTGAAAAAAGCCTTGGAACAAGACCTTGTCCCAATCGTGGTTGTCAACAAAATCGATAAACCATCAGCTCGCCCAGCAGAAGTAGTGGACGAAGTCTTGGAACTTTTCATCGAGCTTGGTGCAGATGACGACCAGCTTGACTTCCCAGTGGTGTATGCTTCAGCGATCAATGGAACTTCTTCATTGTCAGATGATCCAGCTGACCAAGAAGCTACTATGGCACCAATCTTTGACACGATTATCGACCATATCCCAGCTCCAGTAGATAACTCAGATGAGCCTTTGCAGTTCCAAGTATCACTTTTGGACTACAATGACTTCGTTGGTCGTATCGGTATCGGTCGTGTCTTCCGTGGTACTGTTAAGGTTGGGGACCAAGTTACCCTTTCTAAACTTGATGGTACAACTAAAAACTTCCGTGTTACAAAACTCTTCGGTTTCTTTGGTTTGGAACGTCGTGAAATCCAAGAAGCAAAAGCAGGTGACTTGATTGCCGTTTCAGGTATGGAAGATATCTTTGTCGGTGAAACAATCACTCCGACAGATGCAGTTGAAGCTCTTCCAATCCTACACATCGATGAGCCAACACTTCAAATGACTTTCTTGGTCAACAACTCACCATTTGCTGGTAAAGAAGGTAAATGGGTGACTTCTCGTAAGGTGGAAGAACGCTTGCAGGCCGAATTGCAAACAGACGTTTCCCTTCGTGTTGATCCAACTGATTCACCAGATAAATGGACTGTTTCAGGACGTGGAGAATTGCACTTGTCAATCCTTATCGAGACAATGCGTCGTGAGGGATATGAACTTCAAGTATCTCGTCCAGAGGTTATCGTAAAAGAAATCGACGGTGTTAAATGTGAACCATTTGAACGTGTTCAAATCGACACTCCAGAAGAATACCAAGGGTCTGTTATCCAAAGCCTTTCTGAACGTAAGGGTGAAATGTTGGATATGATTTCAACTGGTAATGGTCAAACTCGTTTGGTCTTCCTTGTTCCAGCGCGTGGTTTGATTGGATACTCAACTGAGTTCTTGTCAATGACTCGTGGTTACGGTATCATGAACCATACCTTCGACCAATACTTGCCATTGATTCCAGGGGAAATTGGTGGTCGTCACCGTGGTGCCCTTGTTTCTATCGATGCTGGTAAGGCTACAACTTACTCAATCATGTCTATCGAAGAACGTGGTACAATCTTTGTCAACCCAGGTACTGAGGTTTATGAAGGAATGATCATCGGTGAAAACTCTCGTGAAAACGACTTGACAGTTAATATCACTAAGGCTAAACAAATGACTAACGTTCGTTCAGCTACTAAGGACCAAACAGCTGTTATCAAGACACCTCGTATCTTGACACTTGAAGAGTCTCTTGAGTTCTTGAACGACGATGAGTACATGGAAGTAACGCCTGAGTCTATCCGTTTGCGTAAACAAATCCTTAACAAGGCAGAGCGTGAGAAAGCTAACAAGAAGAAAAAATCAGCTGAATAAGAGCTAGAAAGAGATAAAAATGGTTTATTTAATCATAGGACTCCTCTTATTACTACTCTATGTATTTGCGACACCAGAAAGCATTAAAGGGACAGTCAATATCGTCCTTGTCGTCTTTGCTTTTGTAGCACTCTTGATTTTGCTGATGCTATCTGTTCTGCAAATCTTTCAGCTACCGACAGAATTCTTTATCGCAATCGCTATGCTCTTCCTAGCATACTTTAGCTTGCGAGATATTACCCTCATGTCGGTCCATAAAAGTAAAAGAAGATAAAAAGAGAGTTTTGGCTCTCTTTTTGCTTGTTAGAATGCTGAATCTGAGCATTTTCGTTTAGAATTATTTCCATAAAAATGGTAAAATAGTAAGAGTAGAAATGGAGTTCGAGACATGAAAGTAATAGATCAATTTAAAAATAAGAAAGTCCTTGTTTTAGGTTTGGCTAAGTCTGGTGAATCTGCAGCTCGTTTGTTGGACAAGCTAGGTGCCATTGTGACAGTAAATGATGGGAAGCCTTTCGAGGACAATCCAGCTGCGCAAAGTTTGCTGGAAGAAGGGATCAAGGTCGTTACAGGTGGCCATCCTTTGGAACTCTTGGATGAAGAGTTCGCCCTCATGGTGAAAAATCCAGGTATCCCTTACAGCAATCCCATGATTGAAAAGGCTTTGGCTAAGGGAATTCCAGTCTTGACTGAGGTGGAATTGGCTTACTTGATTTCAGAAGCGCCAATTATCGGTATCACAGGTTCGAACGGTAAAACAACCACAACGACTATGATTGGGGAAGTTCTGACTGCTGCTGGGCAACATGGTCTTTTATCAGGGAATATCGGCTATCCAGCTAGTCAAGTTGCCCAAACTGCGTCAGACAAGGACACTCTTGTCATGGAACTTTCTTCTTTCCAACTCATGGGCGTTCAAGAATTCCATCCTGAGATTGCAGTTATTACCAACCTCATGCCAACTCATATCGATTATCATGGTTCTTTTGAGGAATATGTAGCAGCCAAGTGGAATATCCAGAACAAGATGACAGTAGCTGATTTCCTTGTCTTGAACTTTAACCAAGACTTGGCAAAAGAATTAGCTACTAAAACACAAGCTACAGTTGTACCATTCTCAACACTTGAAAAGGTTGATGGAGCTTATCTGGAAGATGGTCAACTCTACTTCCGTGGGGAAGTTGTCATGGCAGCAAATGAAATCGGAGTTCCAGGTAGCCACAATGTGGAAAATGCCCTTGCGACTATTGCTGTAGCCAAGCTTCGTGGTGTGGATAACCAAACCATCAAAGAAACTCTTTCAGCCTTTGGAGGTGTCAAACACCGTCTCCAGTTTGTGGATGAAATCAAGGGTATCAAATTCTATAATGATAGTAAGTCAACCAATATCTTGGCTACTCAAAAAGCCTTGTCAGGATTTGACAACAGCAAGGTCGTCTTGATTGCAGGTGGTTTGGACCGTGGAAATGAGTTTGACGAATTGGTTCCAGATATTACTGGACTCAAGAAGATGGTCATCCTGGGTCAGTCTGCAGAACGTGTCAAACGGGCAGCAGATAAGGCTGGTGTGGCTTATGTGGATGCGACTGATATTGCAGATGCGACCCGCAAGGCCTATGAATTTGCGACCCAAGGAGATGTGGTTCTTCTTAGTCCTGCCAATGCCAGCTGGGATATGTATGCTAACTTTGAAGTACGTGGCGACCTCTTTATCGACACAGTAGCGGAGTTAAAGGAATAATATGAAAAAAATTGTCTTTACAGGTGGGGGGACGGTTGGACACGTTACCCTCAACCTTTTGTTAATGCCCAAGTTCATCGAAGATGGCTGGGAAGTCCACTATATAGGGGACAAGCGTGGTATCGAACACCAAGAAATCCTCAAGTCAGGTCTAGATGTCACCTTCCATTCCATTGCGACTGGAAAATTGCGTCGATATTTCTCTTGGCAAAATATGCTGGATGTATTTAAAGTTGGCTGGGGAATTGTCCAATCTCTCTTTATTATGTTGCGACTTCGTCCACAGGCCCTTTTTTCAAAGGGAGGCTTTGTCTCAGTACCGCCTGTTATCGCTGCGCGTGTGTCAGGAGTGCCAGTCTTTATTCACGAATCTGACCTGTCTATGGGCTTGGCCAATAAAATCGCCTATAAATTTGCGACGAAGATGTATTCAACCTTTGAGCAAGCTTCAAGTTTGTCTAAGGTTGAGCATGTGGGAGCAGTGACCAAGGTTTCAGATCAAAAAACTCCAGAACCAGATGAATTGGTGGATATTCAAACCCACTTTAATCCAAAATTGCCAACTGTATTGTTTGTTGGCGGTTCTGCAGGTGCTCGTGTCTTTAACCAATTGGTGACAGACCATAAGAAAGAACTGATAGAGCGCTACAATATTATCAATCTAACTGGAGATTCTAGTCTGAACGAGTTGAGCCAAAATCTTTTTCGTGTTGACTATGTGACCAACCTTTATCAACCCTTGATGGAATTGGCTGATATTGTTGTGACACGAGGTGGTGCCAATACGATTTTTGAACTCTTGGCCATGGCAAAATTGCATGTTATTGTGCCGCTTGGTCGTGAAGCTAGTCGTGGTGACCAGATTGAAAATGCAGCCTACTTTGTTAAGAAAGGCTATGCAGAAGAGCTTCAAGAAAGTGATTTGACCTTGGATAGTTTGGAAGAGAAGCTTTCTCACTTACTAAGTCACAAGGAAGATTACCAAGCCAAGATGAAGGCTTCCAAGGAATTGAAATCTCTAGCAGATTTTTATCAATTGTTGAAAAAAGATTTATCATAAGGAAAGTAAATGTCAAAAGATAAGAAAAATGAGGGAAAAGAAATCCTCGAAGAATTTAAAGAGTTATCAGAATGGCAGAAACGAAACCAAGAATATCTAAAAAAGAAGGCTGAAGAAGAGGCGGCCCTAGCTGAGAAGAAGGAAAAGGAAAGACAAGCACGAATGGCTTCAAAATCTGAAAAGTCAGATGCAACTGAGGACCAAGAGAGTGAATCTGATCCAAAAGACCCCAAAACAGCTAAGGATGATGCCAAAGAAAAAGTAGAAGAGTCAGAAGACGTCAAAAAAGAAGCAGCCAAAGAAGAACCAAAGTCTAAAAAGACAGAGAAAGAGGATAAACGGGATAAAAAAATAGAGAAAAAGCCTGTAAAGGAAAAACCGGTCAAACCGAAAATTCCAGGAGTTCATATCTTGCGAGCTCTAACGATTTTATTTCCAAGTCTGCTTTTATTGATTGTCTCTGCCTACTTACTCAGTCCTTATGCGACCATGAAGGATATCCGTATTGAGGGAACGGTGCAAACTACAGCTGATGATATTCGACAGGCTTCAGGCATTCAGGATTCGGATTATACGATTAACCTTCTGCTAGACAAGGCAAAATATGAAGAGCAGATCAAGTCTAATTATTGGGTGGAATCAGCTCAGCTTGTTTACCAATTTCCAACTAAGTTCACTATCAAGGTCAAGGAATACGATATTGTTGCCTACTATGTTTCTGGTGAAAATCATTATCCTATTCTTTCCAGTGGTCAGCTTGAGACCAGTGCTGTGAGCTTGGTCAGTCTGCCAGAAACTTATTTGTCTGTTCTCTTTAATGACAGTGAACAAATCAAGGCTTTTGTCTCAGAACTTTCTCAAATTAGTCCAGAACTCAAGGCGGCTATCCAAAAGGTGGAATTAGCCCCAAGCAAGGTAACTTCCGATTTAATTCGATTGACCATGAATGATTCGGACGAAGTCTTGGTTCCGCTTTCTGAAATGAGTAAGAAACTGCCTTATTACAGCAAGATTAAGCCTCAATTATCAGAACCGAGTGTGATTGACATGGAAGCTGGAATCTACAGCTACACTGTAGCGGATAAATTAATTATGGAGGCTGAGGAAAAAGCCAAAAAAGAGGCCGAAGAAGCTGAGAAGAAACTGAAAGAGGAAGAGAAGAAAAGACTGGAAGAACAGCAGAATAAACTCGAAGAAGAGAAGAAGAAGCTGGAGGAACAAAGCAATCAAAACCAAACGACCCAGCGCTCATCGCGTCGCTAGGCTTACCTTTTCTACTATAGCTCTTTAGTGACCATGTTTTTACTTGACAAGTGCTGGTAGAAATAATAGAATAGTAAAAAACCTTTAAAGCAGTCCAGAGAGGCAGCTAAGGTTAGACGGTGAAAGGGTGGAGACTACCCATTTTTCGTGGAACCTTGCTGTTGGCAGGTTCCTTTTTTCGTGGCTTCTGTTGCCCAGACTCTCTCACTAGCAAAGGTAAAAGGAGAAACCTATGCGAGAACATCGTCCAGTCATTGCTCTTGATTTTCCTAGTTTTGAGGCAGTCAAGGAATTTTTAGCTCTTTTCCCAGCAGAAGAAAGTCTTTATCTAAAGGTAGGAATGGAGCTTTATTACGCAGCGGGGCCTGAGATTGTATTTTACTTGAAAGATCTGGGTCACAGTGTCTTTTTGGATCTCAAGCTTCATGACATTCCCAATACAGTTAAATCAGCTATGAAGGTCCTATCTCAGCTTGGTGTGGATATGACTAATGTTCATGCTGCTGGTGGTGTAGAGATGATGAAGGCGGCGCGTGAAGGTCTTGGAAGTCAAGCAAAATTGATAGCTGTAACGCAGCTTACATCAACGTCAGAAAACCAGATGCAGGAGTTTCAAAATATCCAAACCAGCCTGCAAGAGTCTGTGATTCATTATGCTAAGAAGACGGCTGAAGCGGGATTAGATGGTGTTGTTTGCTCGGCTCAGGAAGTGCAAGCCATCAAGCAGGCTACCAATTCAGATTTTATCTGTCTGACACCGGGCATTCGTCCAGCAGGAGCTGCAGTTGGAGATCAAAAACGCGTCATGACACCTGCTGATGCCTATCAAATCGGTAGTGATTATATCGTAGTGGGACGTCCCATTACCCAAGCTGAGGATCCTGTTGCAGCTTATCATGCCATTAAGGATGAATGGACACAGGACTGGAATTAAAGAAATAGATTAGAAAAATAAAAGGAGAATACCATGACACTTGCTAAAGATATCGCTAGCCACCTCTTAAAAATCCAAGCCGTTTACCTCAAACCAGAGGAGCCTTTCACTTGGGCATCTGGTATCAAGTCACCGATTTACACTGATAATCGTGTGACACTAGCCTATCCAGAAACTCGTACCTTAATTGAAAATGGTTTTGTAGATGCTATTAAAGAATCCTTTCCTGAGGTAGAAGTGATTGCAGGAACTGCAACAGCAGGGATTCCACACGGAGCTATTATTGCTGATAAGATTGATTTACCTTTTGCCTACATCCGTAGCAAACCAAAAGATCACGGTGCTGGTAATCAAATCGAAGGCCGCGTAGCTCAGGGTCAAAAAATGGTAGTGGTTGAAGATCTTATTTCAACAGGTGGTTCTGTTCTCGAAGCCGTAGCAGCAGCCAAGCGAGAAGGAGCAGATGTGCTTGGTGTAGTAGCAATTTTCAGTTACCAATTGCCAAAAGCAGATAAGAACTTCTCAGATGCAGGTGTCAAACTTGTGACGCTTTCTAACTACAGTGAACTCATTCACCTAGCCCAAGAAGAAGGCTATATCACACCAGAAGGACTCGACCTCCTAAAACGCTTTAAAGAAGACCAAGAAAATTGGCAAAATGTTTAAAACATAGAAAAACAGGTAGTCGCTAGGATTACCTGATTTCTTTTTGTGATGTTTTGAATGTTATACTCAATGAAAATCAAAGAGCAAACTAGGAAGCTAGCCACAGACAGTACTTGAGTACGGCAAGGCGAAGCTGACGTGGTTTGAAGAGATTTTCGAAGAGTATTAGTCAACTTTTCCGCCTTCAACAACTAGGTCATCTGCTTTAGCAGCGTCACCGTAGGTTGGATGAAGTGTTTTTTCATAGGCCTTGTGGAAGAAGTTTTCCTTACCTAATTTTTCAATATCTTTATTGATGAAGTCTAGCAATTCTTGGTTCCCTTTTTGAACTGCTGCTGCAATGGTATCTGGATTACCAAGAGAAGTAATTCCTACTTCAAATCCTTTGTTTTCAAGCGCCCAAGCTAGGACTTCCGTATTGTCAGTAGAGAAGGCATCTCCACGTCCGTCAAGAAGGGCTTGGTAAGAGTCACTGTATTGGTCGTATTTTTGAAGTTTGATTTCTGGATGATTCTTTTCAAAATAAGTCTCAGCAGTCGTTCCTTTTGTAACAATCAAAGTTTTACCTTCAAGTTGTTTGACGTCTGTAATGAGACCAGTCTTAGGTGATACGACACCAAGAGAAACTTTCATATATGGAAGGGCAAAATCAACTTGTTTCTTACGTTCGTCAGTCACTGTAAAGTTGGCAAGAGTAATATCTACCTTGTTTGAAATTAAGTATTCAGCACGGTTTGCAGCATCGACTGAAACGTATTTAACCTTCACCCCAAGGTCTTGTGCCAGTTGGTTCCCAAGTTCAATATCGTAACCTTGGTAAGAACCGTCATTGTCAACGTAACCAAACGGTTTTTTATCTCCAAACACGGCGACTCGTAACTCACCGCTTTTTTTGATTTCATCAATAGTGCGTGCCTTGGCAGTCGTTTTTCCAGATGATGAGCCAGCATTTCCACCTGAGCTACAAGCTGTGACAAAGATAAGGGCGAAGGCAAGTGCCAAAACAGTTAAGAGTGGTTTGAATAGTTTCATAAGAATCTCCTTTATAGATATGAGCCAAATTGGCTAAAGTCAAAGACGTTTAAAAATTCCTGAGCTCGTTTAGTTTGAGGATTGGTAAAGAAGGCTTGAGCTGTTCCTTCTTCAGCAATTTTCCCTTGGTCTAGGAAGATAATGCGGTCTGCAATGGCTTGGGCAAACTGCATTTCGTGGGTTACTAAAATCATGGTACGGCCTTCTTGGGCCAAGTCATTGATGAGTTCCAGAACCTCACGCACCATTTCTGGATCCAGCGAAGCAGTCACTTCATCAAAGAGGATAATTTCTGGATGCATGAGCAGGGCACGGACAATTGCAACCCGTTGCTTCTGTCCGCCAGATAATTGACGCGCAAAGCTATGTTGTTTGTCTAGCAAACCGACACGGTCTAGTAATTGCAAAGCTTCCTCTGTCGCTTCTTTCTTGTCCCTTCCCTGAGCCTTGATAGGGCCTAGGATGAGGTTTTGTAGGACATCCAGATGGGGAAAGAGTTCATAGCTTTGAAAGACCATGCCAATCTTTTGGCGAACTAGGTGAAAATCTTTTTTATTTTCAACGATAGACTGACCATCCAGTAGGATATCTCCACCTTGAATACTTTCTAATCCATTGAGGCAACGAAGGAGAGTACTTTTCCCACAACCAGATGGCCCTAGGATGACCACAACTTCCCCTTTTTTGATATCTAGGGATAGTCCTTGGAGGATAGGATTGTCTCCGAAGGATTTTTTGAGTTCCTTGATTTCTAAGATAGTTTCAGACATTTAGTTCCTCCAATGTTTTTCTAGGTGAGTGGATAGTTTGGAAATAGGGAAGCAAACTGCGAAATACAAGACCAGAATGGTTCCATAAATCCAGAAGGAAGCGGTTGGGATGGTCAGGCGATTGCTATCAATGATTTGTTGTCCAACCTTGGTCACTTCAACAACCCCAATCAAAACAACCAAGGAAGTGGTTTTGATCATCCGAGTGACAAGATTGATGGCTTGTGGAAGTAATCTTCTCAAAACCTGTGGGATGATGATGTGGTAGTAAAGTTGAACATTGGTCAAACCTAGCGCCTGTCCACTTTCAAACTGATGCTTAGGGAGGGAAGTGATGGCTCCACGGACCAAGTCCCCCATTTCAGCTGTTCCCCAGAGGGTGAAAACGATAATAGCAGAAGTCTCACCTGAGATATTGATATTAAAGTTTCGAGCCAAGCCAAAGTAAACGATGAAGAGTAGCACCAGCTGGGGCATGATACGGATGAATTCTAAATACAATCGTGTTAAAAATCGTACGATTCTAGAATGGGAGGTCATAATGATTCCCATGACTGTCCCGAATATCATGGATAAGAGGACAGACAGGATGGATATGCCAATCGTAACGCCCAATCCCTGTAAGATTCTCAAGAGATTATTTCCCTGGAAGAGTACTTGTATTCCCGAATCCTGCATGGCGGAGCCTCCTTTCTATCCAACTAAAGACCAGTGAGATGGGTAGCAGCATAATCAGATAAGCACCTACCAACATAGCTAGCGCAATGTCTGTCTCATAGTAGAGCCCAATCAAGTCCTTGGCGACGTACATGAGGTCAGCCAAAGCCACTGCTGAGAAAACAGAGGTTTCCTTGATGAGGAAAATGACATTGGCACTAAAAGAAGGTAGAGCAACTGCTGTTGCTTGAGGAAGAATCACATAGCGAAAGACCTGTAGGGGTGTCAGACCGATGGCTAATCCAATCTCCTGCTGGGTTTGACTGACGGCTTCCAGCCCACTTCGGAAAGATTCTGCCATATAGGAACCTCCTAAAAAGACCAGTCCTAGAGTGGCACAGACTTCTGAAGATAGGACAATTCCTATTCGGGGCAGACCGAAGTAGAGAAAGAAGAGTTGAATCAAAAGGGGCGTGTTGCGTGACAGTTCGATGTAGGCTGTCGCTATTTGCGCCAAAACAGGGATGCGGTAATGTCGGATGATACTAACGATTAAACCGAGCAGAAAAGATCCCAAAATTCCCCAAACTGCAATATGCAAGGTTAGAAGAAATGCCTTTTGATATAGTGGTAGATATTGTTCAACAATGGACCAATCCAAAAATAGAACCTCCTATCTAGAAATAATACAGTTATTGTAGCACTTAAAAGCTACTTTGAATAATATGTATTTTTTATTGCCGTTATAAGGATTTTTTATCATAGACAGAATTTTTCTGAAATTTCCAAACAAAATATTTGAAAAATTTTGAAAAAAGAGTTAAGATATTTTTGTAATATACAAAGTAAACGCTTACTTATTAAGGAGGGCATTTTATGTCATATAAAACAAGCAATGCAGAAGGTCATGTAGATTTCATCAATACCTATGATTTGGAGCCAATGGCGCAACAAGTTATTCCGAAAGCAGCATTTGGCTATATCGCTAGTGGGGCAGAAGATACTTTCACTTTACGTGAGAATATCCGCGCCTTTAACCACAAACTCATCGTTCCGCATACTCTTTGTGATGTTGAAAATCCAAGTACAGAGATTGAATTTGCAGGTGAAAAATTGTCTTCACCAATCATCATGGCGCCTGTTGCGGCTCATAAATTAGCAAATGAACAGGGTGAAGTGGCTACTGCGCGTGGTGTGCATGAGTTTGGTTCCCTCTATACAACCAGCTCTTACTCTACTGTAGACCTTCCAGAAATTACGGAGGCCCTTCAAGGGACACCTCACTGGTTCCAATTTTACTTTAGTAAAGATGACGGGATTAACCGCCACATCATGGACCGTGTGAAGGCTGAAGGTTATAAAGCGATTGTCTTGACGGCAGATGCTACTGTAGGGGGCAATCGTGAGGTGGATAAGCGTAATGGTTTTGTCTTCCCAGTTGGCATGCCGATTGTTGAAGAATACTTACCAGAAGGTGCTGGTAAATCAATGGACTTTGTTTACAAATCAGCTAAACAACGCTTGTCTCCACGTGATGTAGAATTTATCGCTGAATACTCTGGACTTCCTGTTTATGTTAAGGGACCACAATGCCGTGAGGACGTTGAACGTTCGCTTGCTGCAGGTGCTTCTGGTATCTGGGTAACCAACCATGGTGGTCGCCAAATTGACGGTGGGCCAGCTGCCTTTGACTCACTTCAAGAAGTAGCAGAAGCAGTTGATAAACGCGTGCCAATTGTCTTTGACTCAGGTATTCGTCGTGGTCAACACGTCTTTAAAGCCTTGGCTTCAGGAGCAGACTTGGTAGCTATTGGTCGCCCTGTTATCTATGGTCTGGCTCTTGGCGGTAGTGTCGGTGTGCGTCAAGTCTTTGAACACTTGAATGCGGAATTGAAGACAGTCATGCAATTGTCTGGAACTCAGACCATTGAAGATGTCAAACACTTCAAACTTCGTCACAACCCATACAACCCAACCTTCCCAGTTGACCCACGTGACTTAAAATTGTATTGATAAAACAGCTTGCCTCCACTAAGTGTGGAGGTTTTTGCTTGTGTTTTAATAAAGGAAAATATATCAAAATCTATATAAATATATTTTCCAATCAAATATCTTGCTAGAGCTTTCATTTTTTGCTATACTGGTGCAGTAATTAAATAATAAAGACATTTGGGGTGCTTTAGGCTGAGATGATACCCATTGAACCTGATACAGTTAATACTGGCGAAGGGAAATGTGAACAGTTTTTTTCGTATGGCGAAATGAACGATCTAATCTTGTAAGTCAACTCTAATTCTTGATTGTAATTGGAGTTTTTTTGTTTATATAAACTGGAGAGGCTTATTTAGGTAGCTCTCTGCAAATGCCCTCGATGTTCTTTAAAAAGGTCAAGTAAAACTAGGATTTTCTTGGTATTTTGTTGATTACGAACGAGTAAAGAGAGGAAAAGTAAATATGGAAACACAAGACTATGCATTTGAGCCAGGTTTGACTGTTGGAGAATTATTAAAAAGCAGTCAGAAGGATTGGCAGGCTGCAATCAATCATCGTTTTGTTAAGGAACTTTTTGTGGGGACAATTGAGAATAAGGTCTTAAAAGACTACCTAATTCAAGATTATCACTTCTTTGATGCCTTCTTATCCATGCTGGGTGCTTGCGTAGCCCACGCAGACCAGCTTGAATCCAAACTTCGTTTTGCTAAGCAACTAGGTTTTCTTGAAGCAGATGAAGATGGTTATTTCCAAAAGGCTTTTAAAGAGTTAAAAGTATCTGAGAGTGAGTATCTAGAAGTGACCTTGCACCCTGTAACAAAAGCTTTTCAGGAGCTTATGTATTCTGCTGTGTCATCATCAGATTATGCCCATCTTTTGGTCATGCTGGTTATTGCAGAAGGTCTCTATTTAGATTGGGGTTCTAAAGATTTGGCTCTACCTGAAGCCTATATTCATTCGGAATGGATCAATCTCCACAGAGGTCCTTTCTTTGCAGAGTGGGTTCAATTTCTGGTTGACGAACTCAATCGTGTAGGGAAAGGTCGAGAAGATTTGGCAGAACTTCAGCAACGCTGGAATCAAGCGGTTGCTTTAGAATTAGCCTTTTTTGATATTGGTTATGAATTATAGGACAGATGTAATCTTTTTATGTAGCTTAAAAGAATTAAGTGGCAAAATATATAAATATATTTTTCGGTCAAATATCTTGCTAGGGCTTTCAATTTCTGTTATACTAGTCCAGTAATTAAATAATAAAGACATTTGGGGTGCTTTAGGCTGAGATGATACCCATTGAACCTGATACAGTTAATACTGGCGAAGGGAAATGTGAAATGTTTTTTTCGTATGTCGAAAAGAACTGTCTAATCTTGTAAGCTGAACTCTAATTCCTATCTGTAATTAGAGTTTTTTCTTTTACGAAACTGGATGAAGATGATACAAAGCATTTAGGTAGGTCTCCTTGAATGCTCCACTTTTCTTTAAAAAGGAGTTTTTTATGTTGAAAAAATGGCAGTTAAAAGATGTTATTTTACTTGCTTTCTTGTCTATCTTTTTTGGTGGCGTTTTTGTAGGATCTGGCTATCTGTTTGATATCCTCACTCTGATTTTAGCCCCTCTTGGTTTGCAGGCCTTTGCCAATGAAATCCTCTTTGGTCTCTGGTGTATGGCTGCGCCTATTGCTGCAATCTTTGTTCCAAGAGTCGGAAGTGCAACGATTGGTGAAGTGCTAGCTGCGCTTGCTGAAGTCCTTTATGGTAGCCAATTCGGTCTAGGTGCCCTTTTGTCTGGCTTGGTTCAAGGTTTGGGAAGTGAACTTGGTTTTATCGTAACCAAGAATCGCTATGAAAGCTGGCTATCTCTAACTGCTAATAGTATTGGGATTACGCTTGTTAGCTTTGTCTATGAATACATTAAGTTAGGTTACTACGCCTTCTCCCTTCCTTTTGTCCTTTCCTTGCTTGTAGTACGTTTTATTTCTGTCTTTTTCTTTTGTACTATCTTGGTTCGTGCCATTGTCAAACTTTATCATCAGTTTGCAGCTGGGGGCAAGGCATAGATGGGGCTGGAACTACGAGCGATTCAGTCCCCAATCTTCTCTGAGCCGCTTGATTTTACTTTTCATGCGCAAGCCTTTACCTTGTTAGTTGGGAGCAGTGGTTCAGGAAAATCGAGTCTTTTTCAAATGATTGCCCAAGTCAGTTCTCTTCCCTATAGAGGTCAAGTCCTGATAAATGGGAGCGAGGTCAGTCAGCTTTCTATCATCGAACGTGTCCAGACGGTTGGTATTCTCTTTCAAAATCCCAATCATCAATTTACCATGGAGAACTTGTTTGAGGAGCTGATTTTTACCTTGGAAAATATTGGGCATCCCGTTCAGGAAATTGATTCAAAAATAGCAGAGGTTGTCCAGCAATGTCGCTGCAAGGCGATTTTGCACCGTCCCATTCATCACTTATCAGGTGGAGAAAAGCAAAAGGCTGCTTTGGCTGTTCTCTTTGCTATGAATCCTAGGGTCTATCTCTTGGATGAGCCCTTTGCTTCCATTGACCGCAAGAGCAGGTTAGAGATACTGGAGATTATAAAAGAGTTGGCCTCTGATGGGAAGACAGTTATTTTGTGTGACCATGATTTAACGGACTATGAAGCCTATATCGACCATATGGTGGAGCTAAGAGACGGACAACTAAGGGAAGTGTTTCAAATCCCTACCTCTGAGATAACACAGGTTGCTTCAAAGGAAGTTGCTTCTAGCCCAGAACTATTCCATATGGACCGAACGACTTGTGAGCTGGAGAAGCGCCCTCTCTTTTCAATTGCTGATTTTACACTCTACCAAGGAATTTCCTGTATTTTGGGTGACAATGGTGTAGGGAAATCAACCCTTTTTCGGTCTATTCTTCAATTTCAAAAGTATAAGGGGCGCATTAGCTGGAATGGGACAGTCCTGAAAAAGAAAAAGAGTTTGTATCGTGACCTGACGGGTGTTGTTCAGGAAGCTGAGAAGCAGTTTATCAGAGTCAGTCTACGAGAAGAGCTTCAATTAGATGGACCTGATTCTGAAAGAAATCAACGAATTTTCCAAGCTTTACGATATTTTGATCTGGAGCAGGCGCTTGATAAGAGTCCCTATCAATTAAGTGGTGGTCAGCAAAAGATTCTTCAGCTCTTGACCATCTTGACCAGCAAGGCTTCTGTGATTTTACTAGATGAACCTTTTGCTGGTTTGGATGATAGAGCCTGCCATTATTTTTGTCAGTGGATTGTGGAAGACAGAAATCAAGGAAGAAGTTTTCTGATCATTAGCCATCGTTTAGATCCCTTGATCTCTGTGGTTGATTATTGGATTGAGATGACTAGTCAGGGTCTCAGTAATGTGAAAGAAGTGACAATTACCAAACCACTCACATCTCAGAGTAGCAATACTCAAGGGGAGGTGAGATAGTATGGTCAAAGTAGCAACCCAGACACCAATTATCAGTTTCTTCTTGCTGGTTTTATCGCTGGAAACATCTTTCATTCCTTCGATTGCTCTGAATCTTTCGGTAGTCGCATTTTGCATTTTCTTTATGCTTTATTATCGTCGATTTAAAATGTTAGCTTGGATGATTCTGCTCGCCATTTTGCCATCTTTTGCCAACTACTGGGCAGTTCAGTTACATGGGGATGCTTCGCAGGCAGTGATGCTTGGAACGAGGGCTTTTGTGACGGTTTGTATTGGCCTTGTCTTTGTTTCCTCTATTGCCCTAAAAGAGCTTCTCTTGTACTTGGCTCAAAAGGGGTTATCACGTTCTTGGGCCTATGCCTTGATTGTGGTATTCAATTCCTTCCCCCTCATTCAGCAAGAAATCAAGTCCCTTAAGGAAGCTTGCTTATTGCGCGGTCAAGAACTGCATTTTTGGTCTCCCTTGATTTACAGCAAGGTTCTGATGACAGTCTTTAGGTGGCGTCATCTTTATCTGAGAGCCCTGTCGGCTCATGGATATGACGAACATGCACAGGTGGAGAATAGCTATCGGACTTTTTATATTCCTAAAAAAACAAAATTAATCTACCTACTTTTCTTTTTATTGCTTCAAACCAGTCTATTTTTATAAAGGAGATATTATGGAATTTACAGATATTGCGATGGAATTATCCAAGGAAGTTTGGCAGGCCTCCTTTCATCACCCCTTTGTTTTACAGTTGCAAGAGGGGAATTTAGACCCTGCAATTTTTCGCTATTACTTGATTCAGGATGCTTACTATCTTAAGGCCTTCTCAGAAGCCTATCACCTCTTGGCTGAGAAGACTTCAAACCAAGAGATGAAAAAACTCTTGAAACAAAATGCTCAGAGTCTAGTGGAGGGTGAGTTATTTATCCGCCAACAATTTTTCAAGGAATTGGAAATCAGCGATCAGGAAATGGAGCAACATCCAATCGCTCCAACCTGCTATCATTATATCTCTCATATTTATCGGCAATTTGAAGAAACAAATCTAGCCATCGCTTTTGCAAGTTTACTTCCTTGTCCTTGGTTATATCATGATATAGGCAAATCCCTTAATCTTAAACCATCACCAAATCCTCTCTACCAACAATGGATTGAAACTTATATTACAGATGAGTTGGAGCAGCAGATCAGAGAGGAAGAGGCTCTGGTCAATCAACTCTATCGAGAAAGTGACGAGACAGACAAGCAAAAAATGCTAGATGCCTTCCACATCAGTGTTCATATGGAAGCTAAGTTTTGGGAAATGGCTTACCAACACCAGACATGGAAGAGTGATTTACAGTCTTTAGAAAAAGGGGAAGAATAGAAACATGAGAAAGCACCAATTACAAGTTCACAAATTAACCATTTTATCCATGATGATTGCCCTTGATGTAGTCCTAACACCTATCTTTCGGATTGAGGGAATGGCACCGATGTCCAGTGTAGTCAATATTCTAGCGGGAATCATGATGGGACCTGTTTATGCCTTGGCTATGGCTACAGTGACAGCCTTTATCCGTATGACGACTCAAGGGATTCCGCCTTTAGCTCTCACAGGAGCGACTTTTGGAGCCCTTCTAGCAGGCCTCTTTTATAAGTATGGTCGAAAATTTTACTTTTCTGCCTTGGGAGAAATTTTGGGAACAGGTATTATTGGTTCTATTGTGTCCTATCCTGTTATGGTACTCTTTACAGGATCAGCGGCTAAGCTTAGCTGGTTTATCTACACTCCTCGATTTTTCGGAGCAACCTTGATTGGTACAGCGATTTCCTTTATTGCCTTTCGATTTTTAATCAAGCAGGAATTCTTTAAAAAAGTGCAGGGATATTTCTTTGCTGAAAGGATAGACTGATGCTGGAATTATCAAATCCTTTTCCTTTGGAAACGACTTCCCTCATTCACTGCATTACCAATGAAATTTCTTGTGAGATGCTGGCAAATGGGATTTTGGCTCTAGGATGCAAACCTGTCATGGCAGATGATCCCCGTGAGGTTCTTGATTTTACTAAGCAAAGCCAGGCACTCTTCATCAATTTGGGGCATTTGTCAGCTGAGAAGGAAAAAGCAATCCGTATGGCAGCTTCTTATGCAAATCAAGCTTGTCTTCCAATGGTAGTTGATGCGGTTGGTGTATCAGCGTCACCCATTCGTAAGAGCTTAGTCAGAGACCTTTTAGACTATAGCCCTACGGTCCTTAAAGGAAACATGTCGGAAATTCGAAGTCTTGTTGGCTTAAAACACCATGGCGTTGGGGTCGATGCGAGTGCTAAAGATCAAGAAACTGAGGATTTGCTTCAAGTCTTGAAAGACTGGTGTCAGACCTATCCAGGTATGTCATTTTTAGTCACAGGCCCCAAGGACCTCATCGTTTCAGAGAATCAAGTTGCTATACTGGAGAATGGCTGTGCAGAATTAGACTGGATAACAGGGACGGGAGACTTAGTTGGAGCCTTAACAGCTGTTTTTCTCAGCCAAGGAAAGACAGGTTTTGAAGCTTCTTGCTTAGCAGTCTCTTATCTCAATATCTCTGCTGAGAAAATCGTTGTTCAAGGAATGGGATTGGAAGATTTTCGTTACCAAGTACTTAATCAGCTTTCGCTCCTCAAAAGAGATGAAAATTGGCTAGATGCCATCAAAGGAGATGTTTATGAATAGAGAAGCACTTAGATTGTATCTGGTAACCAATCGCTACCAAGATTCAGTGGAAAGTTTTCTTGAAAAGGTTGAGACGGCCTGCCGTTCAGGGGTTACCATAATCCAGCTACGAGAAAAAAATCTCACCACCAATCAATACTATCAACTGGCAAAACAAGTCAAGGAAATAACAGATGCCTATCAGATACCCTTGATCATTGATGATCGTTTGGATGTCTGTCTTGCGGTTGATGCTGCTGGTCTGCATATTGGAGACGATGAACTGCCAGTTTCGGTTGCCCGACAAGTCTTGGGCCCTGAAAAAATACTCGGTGTAACAGCTAAAACGGTAAAAAGAGCCCTCGAGGCAGAAGAAGGGGGAGCAGATTACTTGGGGACAGGAGCCATTTTTCCGACCACGACCAAGGAAAATGCGCCTATCACCCTAATTTCAACCTTGAAAACAATTTGCCAAAGGGTCACCATTCCAGTAGTTGCTATTGGTGGCTTGACATCAGAGAATATTGACCAACTTATCGGCACGGGTATAGCTGGTGTAGCTGTAGTGCGTGATTTGATGCAGGCAGAAGATATAGAGGCAAAAACGCAAGCCTTTTTAACAAAGTTGGATGACATTATTTTTTAATTAATACTCAATGAAAATCAAAGAGCAACCTGCGGCTAGCTTCCTAGTTTGAAGAAGTATAAAAACTCTCTAATTCCCTTAAAGTAGGAACTAGAGAGTTTTTTTAATCTTTAAAACTTGTATGGTTGACTGGGCCAGAACCATGACCGAGTTGAGGGGCGTCTTGAATAGCTTTTGTGATAAAGGCCTTGGCCTTATCAACTGCCTGGTAAAGACTTTTGCCCTTGGCTAGTTCAGCCGTAATCACAGTGGCAAAGGTACACCCAGTACCATGGGTGTGACAGGTTTGAATTCGTGGGCTTTCCCAGACAAATTGTTCATCCTTGGTAAAGAGGAAATCCTTGGCACCACCTTCGAGATGGCCACCTTTGATGACCACTGACTGAGGACCAAATTCTTTTAAAATCAAGCGACCAGCACGTTGCATGTCTTCGGGGTTATTGATTGAAAAACCAACAATTTCTTCTGCCTCAGGAAGATTGGGTGTGATAATGCTTGCAAGTGGAAGCAGATTTGTTTTTAGGTAGGTTCTGGCACTGGTATCAATCAGGGTGTCTCCACTCGTAGCGACCATAACAGGGTCAAGGACGTAGGGACAATTCAGCTTTTTAAGATAGGGCTGGATGATTTCCATGATTTCAGTAGTTGCCAACATTCCAGTTTTTACAGCCTGAGGCTTGATATCCGAAAAGACACTCTCCAATTGGGCTTTCAACATTTGAGGAGAAACGTGCTCGATTAGCTGAACGCCTCTGGTATTTTGAGCGACAAGGCTGGTCACAACGGCCATTCCATAGACATCTCTAGCTTGGAATGACTTTAAATCAGCCATAATGCCAGCACCACCACTAGGGTCAGTCCCTGCAATGGTCAAAGCAACGGGTAAATAAGTCATCTAAAACCTCCCAACCAACTGAAGTTTGTATTCTTAAGAACAAGCTGGCCAGTTTTAGAAAGGCAATAGAAGACTGCTAGTCCCCATTATCATTTCCACTTCCATCAGCTAGCATTACCTAGATTGAGTCAAAGGGTCTAACAGTCGTTAATCTCAGCTTTACGCACCCCTAGTGGTTGTTTTCTTTTTTCTTTAGTATAGCATATTTTTATAGTTTATATAGTAAAATTTGACTGCAAATCTCACGTTACATGGTTATAATTCTATTTTTCGAAAAAATAATAAAAATTATAGTTGACAAATGTAGATTTTAAGGGTATACTGATAATTGTAATTGACAAATGTAGATTTAGGAGGTGCGATTATGCAGATTTCAGATGCAGAATGGCAGGTCATGAAGATTATTTGGATGCAAGGAGAGCAGACTAGTACAGATTTGATCAGGGTTCTGGCGGAGCGGTTCGACTGGTCCAAGTCGACCATTCAAACTCTTTTGGCTCGTTTGGTTGAGAAAGAGTGTCTGACTCGGAAAAAAGAAGGTAAGTCCTTTGTTTATTCAGCTCTTTTAACCCTTGATCAAAGCCGAGCCTTGCTTGTCCAAGATATCAAAGACAAGGTTTGTTCTCGTAGGATTAAGAACTTACTGGCTGATTTGATTATGGAATGTGATTTTACTCTGACTGACTTGGAAGACTTAGAAGCAGTGATTTCAGAGAAGAAATCAAGCGCTGTAACAGAAGTAAAATGTAATTGTATGTAAAGGAGACGTCATGTTAAATAGCATTGTAACTATTATTTGTATTGCCCTTATCGCGTTTATCTTGTTTTGGTTTTTCAAAAAGCCTGAAAAATCTGGACAAAAGGCCCAACAAAAAAAGGGCTACCAAGAGATTCGAGTGGAGGTCATGGGGGGCTATACGCCTGAGTTGATTATCCTCAAGAAATCAGTGCCAGCTCGCATTGTCTTTGACCGTAAGGATCCTTCACCATGTTTGGACCAAATTGTTTTTCCAGATTTTGGTGTACATGCGGACCTGCCAATGGGTGAAGAGTATGTAGTGGAAATCACGCCTGAGCAGGCTGGAGAGTATGGTTTCTCTTGTGGCATGAATATGATGCACGGCAAGATGATTGTAGAATAGGAGAATGATATGACTGAAATTATAAAAGCAAATCTTGAAAATGGTGTTCAAAAAATCCGTATCACGGCAGACAAAGGCTATCATCCAGCCCACATTCAACTGCAAAAAGGAGTTCCTGCTGAGATCACCTTTCACCGTGTGACACCTTCAAACTGTTATAAGGAAATTCTGTTTGAAGAAGAAGGCATCTTGGAACCAATCGGCGTAGATGAGGAGAAAGTCATTCGTTTTACACCTCAAGAATTAGGTCAACATGAATTTTCTTGTGGTATGAAGATGCAAAAGGGAAGTTATACAGTTGTTGAGAAGACTCGAAAATCTCTATCACTTTTACAGCGTTTTTGGATTACTAGTATCTTTACTGTGCCTCTTGTGATCCTCATGATTGGGATGTCGACAGGAGGAATTAGTCACCAAGTCATGCGATGGGGCACCTTTTTAGCCACAACACCGATTATGCTAGTAGCAGGTGGTCCTTATATCCAAAGTGCTTGGGCTAGTTTTAAAAAGCACAATGCCAACATGGATACCTTGGTTGCTCTGGGAACCCTAGTGGCCTATTTCTATAGCTTAGTTGCCCTCTTCGCTGGTCTCCCCGTTTACTTTGAAAGTGCTGCATTTATCTTCTTCTTCGTTCTTTTGGGAGCTGTTTTTGAGGAGAAAATGCGGAAAAATACTTCCCAAGCTGTGGAGAAATTACTTGACTTGCAGGCTAAAACTGCAGAAGTCTTGCGTGAGGATAACTATGTTCAAGTTCCCTTGGACCAAGTCAAGGTAGGCGACCTGATTCGAGTGAGACCCGGTGAGAAGATTGCTGTTGATGGGGTTGTAGTAGAAGGTGTGTCCAGTATTGATGAATCCATGGTGACAGGTGAGAGCCTGCCTGTGGACAAGACAGTTGGAGATACCGTCATTGGTTCAACCATCAATAATAGTGGAACACTTGTTTTTAGAGCAGAAAAAGTTGGTTCAGAGACTGTTTTGGCTCAGATTGTGGATTTTGTGAAGAAAGCTCAAACCAGTCGTGCGCCGATTCAGGACTTGACAGATAAAATTTCAGGGATTTTTGTCCCAGCAGTTGTTATTTTGGGAATCGTGACCTTTTGGGTTTGGTTTGTCTTGCTTAGGGATAGTGTAGTCGTGCTTGGAGCGAGTTTTGTATCTTCTCTTCTCTATGGGGTAGCTGTTTTGATTATTGCCTGCCCTTGTGCCTTGGGTCTCGCAACACCGACGGCTCTTATGGTAGGGACAGGACGCAGTGCCAAGATGGGTGTTCTCCTCAAAAATGGAACTGTCTTACAGGAAATCCAGAAAGTCCAAACTCTTGTCTTTGATAAGACAGGGACTTTGACAGAAGGAAAACCTGTGGTCACAGATATCATCGGCGACGAAGTAGAAGTGCTTGGATTGGCAGCTTCCTTGGAAGAAGCTTCTCAACACCCACTGGCTGAGGCTATTGTTAAGCGAGCGACTGAAACTGGACTTGAGCTTCACACTGTTGAAAATTTCCAAGCCTTGCACGGAAAAGGTGTTTCAGGGCAAATCAATGGGAAACAAGTTTTGCTTGGAAATGCTAAAATGCTGGATGGCATGAACATTTCAAGCGTTTATCAAGAAAAATTAGAAGAACTGGAAAAAGAAGCTAAGACAGTTGTGTTCTTGGCTGTTGAGAATGAAATCAAAGGCTTGCTTGCTCTGCAAGATATTCCTAAGGAAAATGCTAAGCTTGCCATCAGTCAGTTGAAAAAACGAGGTCTTAAAACAGTCATGCTGACAGGAGACAATGCAGGTGTAGCGCGTGCCACTGCCGATCAGATCGGAATCGAAGAGGTCATTGCAGGTGTCTTGCCAGAAGAAAAAGCCCATGAAATCCATAAACTACAAGCGGCTGGAAAAGTAGCCTTTGTTGGGGACGGTATCAATGATGCCCCTGCCCTCAGTGTAGCAGATGTGGGAATTGCTATGGGTGCTGGAACAGATATTGCCATCGAGTCAGCAGATTTGGTGTTGACAACTAATAACCTCCTAGGAGTGGTACGTGCCTTTGACATGAGTAAGAAAACCTTTCATCGTATTCTGCTCAATCTTTTCTGGGCCTTTATCTACAATGTCGCCGGAATTCCGATTGCAGCAGGAGTCTTTTCAGGTGTTGGACTGGCTCTCAACCCAGAACTTGCAGGTCTAGCCATGGCCTTTAGTTCTGTATCCGTTCTGACCAGTTCACTCTTACTAAACTTTAGTAAAATAGACTAAAAGCGGGCTTGCTCGCTTTTTATACTCTTCAAAAATCTCTTCCAACCACGTCAGCTTTGTCTGCAACCTCAAAGCTGTGCTTTGAGCAACCTGTGGCGAGCTTCCTAGTTTGCTCTGTGATTTTCATTGAGTATTATAAAACAGAAGCTAAAAACGTTTTCAAACTGTACTGTAATAGAGAATAAAAACTTCTGAGCAGATTCTTAGTAAAGTCAAAATAAATGTGATAAATTAGTATTGTAAAAATTTACTGAAACGTTTTCAAAAACTATATGAAACCTTTTTTAGTAGATTTAAAAATATTTGAAGGAGAGTTATCATTATGACTCAAGGGAAAATTACTGCATCTGCAGCAATGCTTAATGTATTGAAAACATGGGGCGTAGACACAATCTACGGTATCCCATCAGGAACACTCAGCTCATTGATGGATGCTTTGGCTGAAGACAAAGATATCCGCTTCTTGCAAGTTCGTCACGAAGAAACAGGTGCTCTTGCAGCGGTTATGCAAGCTAAATTCGGCGGCTCAATCGGGGTTGCAGTTGGTTCAGGTGGTCCAGGTGCGACTCACTTGATTAACGGTGTTTACGATGCAGCTATGGATAACACTCCATTCCTAGCAATCCTTGGATCACGTCCAGTTAACGAACTCAACATGGATGCTTTCCAAGAATTGAACCAAAACCCAATGTACAACGGTATCGCTGTATACAACAAACGTGTAGCTTACGCTGAGCAATTGCCAAAAGTAATCGACGAAGCTTGCCGTGCTGCAGTTTCTAAAAAAGGTCCAGCTGTTGTTGAAATCCCAGTAAACTTCGGTTTCCAAGAAATCGACGAAAATTCATACTACGGTTCAGGTTCATACGAACGTTCATTCATCGCTCCTGCTTTGAACGAAGTTGAAATCGACAAAGCTGTTGAAATCTTGAACAATGCTGAACGTCCAGTTATCTATGCTGGTTACGGTGGTGTTAAAGCTGGTGAAGTGATTACTGAATTGTCACGTAAAATCAAAGCACCAATCATCACAACTGGTAAAAACTTTGAAGCCTTTGAATGGAACTATGAAGGTTTGACAGGTTCTGCTTACCGTGTTGGTTGGAAGCCAGCCAACGAAGTGGTCTTTGAAGCAGACACAGTTCTTTTCCTTGGTTCAAACTTCCCATTTGCTGAAGTATACGAAGCCTTCAAGAACACTGAAAAATTCATCCAAGTGGATATCGACCCTTACAAACTTGGTAAACGTCATGCCCTAGATGCTTCAATCCTTGGTGATGCAGGTCAAGCAGCTAAAGCAATCCTTGACAAAGTAAACCCAGTTGAGTCTACTCCATGGTGGCGTGCAAACGTTAAGAACAACCAAAACTGGCGTGATTACATGAACAAAATCGAAGGTAAAACTGAGGGTGAATTGCAATTGTATCAAGTTTACAATGCAATCAACAAACATGCTGATCAAGACGCTATCTACTCAATCGACGTAGGTGACACTACTCAAACATCTACTCGTCACCTTCACATGACACCTAAGAACATGTGGCGTACATCTCCACTCTTTGCGACAATGGGTATTGCCCTTCCTGGTGGTATCGCTGCTAAGAAAGACAATCCAGATCGCCAAGTATGGAACATCATGGGTGACGGTGCATTCAACATGTGCTACCCAGACGTTATCACAAACGTTCAATACGACCTTCCAGTTATCAACGTTGTCTTCTCAAATGGTAAATATGCCTTCATCAAGGACAAATACGAAGACACAAACAAACACTTGTTTGGTTGTGACTTCCCTAATGCTGACTATGCGAAAATCGCTGAAGCTCAAGGTGCTGTAGGATTTACAGTTGACCGTATCGAAGACATCGATGCAGTTGTTGCAGAAGCTGTTAAACTCAACAAAGAAGGTAAAACTGTTGTGATCGATGCTCGCATCACTCCACACCGTCCACTTCCAGTAGAAGTACTTGAATTGGATCCAAAACTTCACTCAGAAGAAGCAATCAAAGACTTCAAGGAAAAATACGAAGCAGAAGAACTCGTACCATTCCGCCTCTTCTTGGAAGAAGAAGGATTGCAATCACGCGCAATTAAATAATTCCTTCGTGGAACTTAAAAAGATCGGAGCAATCCGGTCTTTTTATGGAGGATAGTAAATGAATTTAAATCAATTAGATATTATCGTTTCAGATGTTCCCCAAGTCTGTGCTGACTTGGAGCGTATTTTGGATAAAAAGCCCGATTATGTTGATGACAGTTTTGCTCAGTTTACGATTGGCAGTCACTGTCTGATGTTGTCCCAAAATCATTTGATTCCTTTGGAAGATTTTCAGTCAGGAATCATTCTTCATATCGAGGTTGAGGATGTAGACCAGAATTACCAACGGTTGAAAGAACTTGGTATCCAGGTTTTAAACGGACCAACTGTAACCGATTGGGGAACAGAGTCCTTATTAGTTAAAGGGCCTGCTGGTCTAGTGATTGATTTTTATCGTATGAAGTAGGTAATTCTATTATCAAATTTTTTATCTAAACATTCTTGGAGTGAAACTTAAAAAGATCGGAGCAATTCGATCTTTTTTGTATTTATGCGACTTTCAGTCCGTCTCGCTCCGTTAGGTGCGAGACAAAAAACCACCCGTTTTCACGGGTGGTTATGATTTCTACACTTATTGTTTGGCTTCCTGTTTTAATTGTTGCACCTGTTCCTCGTACTGGACAAGCTCCCTGTCTTTTATATTGATAGTCGCTTCTGCTTCAGCAATGCGGCTTCTCAGATCTTGAGTCTTGTTATGGTGATAGCTAATACCAATAGCACTACCAGCAATGATCCCGATTACTAGACAAGTAAAAATCACCAAAATCAAGGGAGCAGATAGTTGTGTAAAGACAAGACTGACAGTTACTGTTTGACGATTGAGTAGACCAAATGAGATCACAATGACTAATAAGCTCAAACCGCCAATTAGATAAGCCTTATCTTTCAGTGACAATTCATTAAATTTTTTTAGCATAAGTTCCTTTTCTCCTGACTATGTTGATAGAAAACTACACACCATTTAGGTATTAACAAAATTCATTTTACTAGAAAATTTCGATACTGTCAATAATTTCTAACGGCTTATTTACCATCAATCAATCGATTCATTGAAAAGGAGTATTCATTTTCTAATATTTGATTGAGTAAACAGAACGGAGCAATTCGGTCTTTTTTCTGTTCCCTCTTTCTTATAACAAGATTGTGATAGTTTATATCTTTATAACAAAAGTTTTAAAGACTTGATTGTTTTGAAAGAATATTTTAAAATAAGATTCAGTAAAAATGAAAGAGGTTTTGAAAATGTCTGAAAAACAAATGAAAATTTTAGGTTGGGTAGCGACCTTTATGTCTGTTATGATGTATGTGTCTTACTTCCCACAAATCATGAACAATCTGGCTGGTCAAAAAGGAAATTTCATCCAGCCCTTGGTTGCTGCCATCAACTGTAGTCTCTGGGTTTACTACGGTCTTTTCAAAAAAGAAAGAGATATCCCCCTTGCAGCAGCTAATGCACCAGGTATTATTTTTGGCCTAGTGACGGTTATTACAGCTTTGATTTAAAAGGAACAGAGGAGACTAGTTTTCAGTCTTCTTTTTTGTTTCAGGGGAGGCTATTTACTTTTTCTAGAGGATAATTTTTTAAAAAACAATCTGATAAACTTAAATAGTAGAATAGTATCAGTATGTCACAGTATTTTATAAGAAAAGGTTTACAGAATAAGTTATAATATAAGTAAATGAACAAGCAAATAAGAAAGTGAGTAGAGTTATGACCGAAAAACTGACTTTTCCGGATGGTTTCTTGTGGGGCGGAGCGACAGCTGCCAACCAGTGTGAGGGTGCTTATAATTTAGAAGGTCGTGGATTGGCGAATGTGGATGTCGTCCCCATCGGTCCAGATCGTGAAGCCATTATCACAGGTCAGAAAAAGATGTTTTCGTTTGAGGAGGGCTATTTTTACCCAGCCAAGCAAGCTATTGATATGTACCATCATTACAAGGAAGATATTGCCCTTTTTGCGGAAATGGGCTTTAAGACTTATCGTCTATCCATTGCTTGGACTCGGATTTTTCCTAAGGGCGACGAAACAGTGCCAAATGAAGCTGGTCTAGCCTTTTATGAGGATTTATTTAAGGAGTGCCACAAGTATGGTATCCAACCTCTGGTGACTATCACTCATTTCGACTGTCCTATGCACTTGATTACAGAGTACGGTGGTTGGCGCAATCGTCGGATGTTAGACTTCTATGAAAAACTTTGTCGCACACTCTTTACCCGCTATAAGGGTTTGGTCAAATATTGGCTTACCTTCAACGAAATCAACATGATTCTCCATGCCCCCTTTATGGGAGCTGGGCTCTGTTTTGAAGAAGGAGAAAATCAAGAACTGGTTAAATATCAGGCTGCACACTATGAGTTGGTAGCTTCAGCTCTTGCGACAAAGATTGCCCACGAAATTGACCCAGAAAATAAGGTGGGATGTATGTTGGCTGCAGGGCAATACTATCCTAACACAGCCCATCCAAGAGACTACTGGGCAGCCATGGAGGAAGACCGCAAGAGTTACTTCTTCATTGATGTTCAAGCGCGTGGGGAATACCCAAACTACGCCAAGAAGCAGTGGGAGCGTGAGCGAATCGAGATTCAAATGACTGCAGAAGATTTAGAGTTGTTGAAGGACAATACTGTTGACTTTGTTTCCTTCTCTTACTATGCAAGTCTAGTAGCCTCAGGTGATCCAGAAGTTAAAGAATTAACTGCTGGAAATATCTTTGCCTCTCTCAAAAATCCTTATCTTGAATCCTCAGAATGGGGATGGCAGATTGACCCACTTGGTCTTCGTATCACCCTCAATGCTATCTGGGATCGTTACCAAAAGCCAATGTTCATCGTGGAAAACGGTCTAGGTGCTATGGATACACCGGATGAGAATGGTCATGTAGCAGATGACTATCGGATTGCTTACTTAGAGGCTCATATCAAGGCCATGCGAGATGCCATTTACCAAGATGGCGTTGACTTGCTTGGTTATACGACTTGGGGCTGTATCGATCTGGTTTCAGCTGGAACAGGCGAAATGAACAAGCGCTATGGCTTTATCTATGTAGATCGAGATAATGCTGGTCATGGAAGCCTCAAACGTAGCAAGAAGAAATCCTTCTACTGGTACAAGGATGTCATTGCCAGCAATGGTGCAAGCATTGAGTAGAGCACATTTGTTCACTATTTTTATAAAATCTTCTCCCTACTTTATAATATGTGAAAAAGAGTTCAATTAGATGGAGCTTTTTGCTATAATGAGGGGAGAAAAATCAGACAGGAGATCGACATGTCAGAACCATTATTTTTACAATCAGTTATGCAAGAAAAAATCTGGGGTGGAACCAAGCTACGTGATGAGTTTGGTTACGACATCCCAAGTGAAAAAATCGGAGAATATTGGGCCATCTCAGCCCATCCAAATGGAGTCTCTAAAGTTGCCAATGGACGCTACCAGGGAACAGACCTCGCTACTTTGTATGCGGAACATCGTGAATTGTTTGGCAATCGTCCTGAGCCTGTATTTCCACTTTTGACTAAGATTCTGGATGCCAACGACTGGCTCAGTGTCCAAGTTCACCCAGACGATGCCTATGGACTAGAGCATGAAGGTGAACTTGGAAAAACAGAATGCTGGTACATTATCGCAGCGGATGAAGGTTCAGAAATTATCTATGGTCACAATGCCAAGTCAAAAGAAGAACTCCGCCAGCAAATCGAGGACAAGAACTGGGATGCCTTGTTGACAAAAGTTCCTGTAAAGGCTGGAGATTTCTTCTATGTACCAAGTGGCACTATGCATGCTATTGGTGCGGGCATCTTGATTCTTGAAACCCAACAATCTAGTGACACCACCTATCGCGTCTATGACTTTGACCGTAAGGATGATAATGGCAACTTGCGTGAACTTCACCTTGAAAAATCTATCGATGTCTTGAATATTGGCGAGCCTGCCAATAGCCGTCCTGTAACTATCAAAGCAGATGATTTACGTTCCACTCTCCTTGTATCCAATGATTTCTTTGCAGTTTACAAGTGGGAAATTACTGGAAAAGTTGACTTCGAAAAGACAGCTGACTACAGCTTATTCAGTGTCTTGGCTGGTCAAGGTCAACTAACTGTTGACGGGAAAAATTATCCAATCCAAAAAGGTAGCCACTTTATCCTACCAAGTGATGTTGAAGCTTGGACATTGGAAGGGCAAGGTCTGGAATTGATTGTTAGCCATCCATAAAAAAGAAAGGGCCTGAGTTTACTACTCAAGTCCTTTTTGATTACATAAATTGGGCGATGAAGACCACGATGATGATGATTGGAATGATGAAACGAAGAAGGAAGAGCCAGACTTGGAACAGTCCCTGTTTCCATGCTGTTTCATCAAGATGGAGTTCCTCCATTGCAAGAGCCTTTTTAAAGATATAGCCTGTAAAAAGTGAAAGGCAGAGAGCTCCAAATGGCATAAGGAGATTGGAAACCAAGAAGTCCATAGCATCAAAGAAGGTCTTCCCAAAAATATGAACATCTGCCATAATACTGTAAGATAGGGCTGAAGGGATTCCAAAGACAAAGGTCAAAATTCCTAAAATAACACTCCATTTGGCACGCTTGCTGTTGTCCTGATTGGTGATATTGCCTACATTGATTTCCAACATAACGACAGAAGAAGTGACCGTCGCAAAGAGGAAGAGCATGAGGAAGAGGATGTAGAAAATGGTTCCAAAAGGCATCTTGTCAAAGAGCTGAGGCAAGACGATAAAGAGCAGGCTCGGTCCCCCTTCAGATTGGATATTGAAGGCTGACATGGCTGGGAAAATGGCTAGACCCGCCATGATAGATACTGAAATATTCATGACTACGATGGAAATCCCTGACTGGACTAGATTGGTTTTTTTGTCCAAATAAGAAGCATAGGTCAGCATGGCTGTAACCCCTAGTGAGAGGGCAAAGAAAGATTGTCCCAGAGCATAGAGGAGACCAGCACTTGTCAGCTTAGAGAAGTCTGGTTTTAGGAAGTAAAGAACCCCTTCCATGGCATTTGGCAAACTGAGAGAGCGCCCAATGATGACAACAAAGATGATAAAGAGCAGGGGCATCATGACTTTCGAAGCTCTTTCAATCCCTTTTTGAACCCCACGTGATACAATGAAGATATTCAATAGGATAAAGGCTGCTTGAGCTCCTAGGGCAATGGCTGGATTTGAAATGATTGAAGTAAATAACTGAGCATAATCACCCGTTCCACCAAGTTGGAACAATTTTCCAAACTCAATGCCTAGATAGACTAAAATCCAGCCACCAATAACACTGTAAAACGATAAAAGGATAAAAAGGGCAAAGGCACCAATCCAACCGATAAAGTTGTACTTGCTATTCTTTCCTAGTTTTCCAAAGGTTTTGATAGCTGAGACACCAGCACTTCGGCCGAGGGCAAACTCAGCTAGCAAAAGGGGAAAACCGATTAGAATAGTGGAGATGAGAAAGACTAGTAAAAAGCCTCCTCCACCGTTAGCAGCAGTCATATAAGGAAATTTCCAAACGGCTCCAAGTCCGATGGCTGAACCAGCAGATGCTAGGATAAAGCCCAGTTTAGAACCCCATTGCGATTTTTCAGACATAGTTAAACTCCTAAAATTAGTATTACAAAAGAAAAAGCTACTGCCCTTGGCAAATAGCCTCATAAGTACTCAAAATGAGCCTTTCTTTTGATTGATAGACTTGACTATCCTATCATGTTTTCTAAGGTCTGTCAAGAAAACCATTTTCATGTTATGATAAAGTAAAAAAATTTCGCAAAAACGCTTGACTCTGACCTAAGGGTAGGGGTTATACTATCATTGTAAGGAGGAAATCATGTACCATATAAAAGAAGCTGCGCAGCTTTCGGGTGTCTCTGTCAAGACCCTGCACCACTACGATAAGATAGGGCTTTTGGTTCCTTTAAAGTCGGAAAACGGCTATCGAACATACAGTCAGGAGGATTTGGAGCGACTTCAGGTCATTCTTTATTACAAATATCTAGGTTTTTCTTTAGAAAAAATAGCAGAGCTATTAAAGGAAGAAAGGACAGATTTATTGCCCCATCTGACCAGACAGTTGGACTATTTGACTCGAGAAAGGGAACATCTGGATACCTTGATTTCAACCTTGCAAAAAACCATTAAAGAACAAAAAGGAGAAAGAGAAATGAGCATTCAAGAGAAATTTGCTGGATTTAACTACCAAGACCATCAAAAATACCACCAAGAGGCGGTAGAGAAATATGGACAAGAAGTCATGGACCAAGCGCTGGAGCGCCAAAAAGGTCACGAAGACGAGGCTACAGCTGCCTTCAACCAAGTTTTTCAAGCTTTGGCACAAAATCTTCAAGCTGGTCTACCTGTAACAGCAACCGAAAATCAAGAAGAAGCCACTAAACTCTTGCAAGCCATCCGTACTTATGGATTTGACTGCTCTATTGAGGTATTTGGTTATATCGGTAAAGGCTACGTCTACAACCCAGAATTTAAGGAAAACATTGACAAATTTGGACCTGGAACAGCCCAGTACACATCAGATGTCATTGCCTATTATGTCCAAACTCAGACAAAATAAAATCGGAGGAGCATTCTTCCGATTTTTACTAAATTCAAGCACTATTTGCTTAATAATTTTTCTACCACATTTAGTTTTCGCATGGTCAAATCTACATTAAAAAGCTTTTCAAGATAGTTGGTATGGAGTTTCTTTTGTTTAGCAGTTCTAGGGAGATAGAGGTAAAGACAATGGTTACCGATACAAATTTCTTCTTCACCGTAATCAATTTTCAATTTTTCTAAAGGGAGACTTTGAATAGATTCTTGATAAAAAATCACATGTATACGGTCATAAAGATAGTGTTCTCCAAACGGGTTTTCTTGGACAATTTTTTTAAAATCACTTTTGTTCTTGATAACCATTTTTAAGTCGGCCCCAATTTTTTCCTTTATCAGAGTATGAACACATTCTCGTATTTCTTCTAAATCTAAATCACTTTCAAGAATGATATTCCCACTTTGAATATAGGTTCGAACGTGTTGAAAACCAGCTTCTGTTAAAATATCTACCAAATAAGACATTTTCGGGATAGCATTTTTTCCATTAGGAGTAACACCTCTTAGTAAAATAATATGTTCCAAAGGACTTCCTTTCTTATTTTGTATTTTAGTCATTCAATTATTTATATATTTGATTTGAGCCTGCCACCCAACCGGTACAGAGGGCTGAAGTGATATTAAAGCCACCCGTGTGGGCATTGATATCCATGACTTCGCCAGCAAAGTGAAGGCCAGGTACCAGCTTACTTTCAAGGGTTTTAGGGTTGATTTCCTTAAGACTGACACCACCCTTGGTAACAAAGGATTTGGCGAGAGACATTTTACCAGTCACAGGGATTTTGAGGGTCTTAATAGACTGGAGAAGTTGTTCTTGTTCCTTTTCACTCAACTGTTTGACTTTGTCAGGATAGCCTTGCACAAAAAAATCTGCCAAGCGTTCTGGAAGCAAAGTTTTTAAGGCATTTTTCAAGGATTTTTCCCGATTTTCTTCTAGAAATGTAGTCAAGTCATTTTCAGAAAGATGAGGCAAGACATCCAGTGAAAGGATTTCACCACCCTTGACAAAACTAGACATACGTAGGGCAGCAGGGCCAGACAAACCAAAGTGGGTAAAGAGCAAATCGTGAGTGATGACATGCTTACCATAGCTTAGGGTCACATCGTCCAGCGAAATACCCTGCAAGACCTTGTGTGGAAAATCTGTCAACAAAGGACTCTCAGCGGCCTCAAGTTCGGTGATGGTGTGCTTAAAATGACGGGCGATCTCGTGACCAAACCCAGTTGAACCAGTCGAAGGATAGGATTTACCACCTGTTGTGACAATGAGTTTCTCACAAGTGAAGGTTTGGTCTGCGGACTTAAGGACAAACTGGTCGTCTATCTTTTTAACCGAAACAATCTCCGTTTGAGTAGCAACTCGACCACCGAGTTCAGTGATTTTCTTTTCCAAGGCCTCGATAATGGTCCGAGACTTGTCACTAGCAGGAAAGACGCGTCCGTGGTCTTCGACCTTAAGTTTAACACCATTTTCTGTAAAAAAATTAATGATATCATGGTTATCAAATTGGGAGAAGACACTGTAGAGAAAGCGCCCATTTCCAGGGATGCCAGCTAGCAGGTCGTCCAAGCTACCATTGTTGGTCACATTGCAACGTCCACCACCAGTCCCAGCTAATTTTTTTCCAAGTTTCCGATTTTTTTCGATAAGGAGGGTTTTCTGTCCATAAAAGCTACTGGAAATCGTAGCCATCATACCAGCAGGTCCTCCACCGATGACAATAGTATCAAAATGTTTCATAGCTCTATTGTACCACAAAAAAACAAGAGATGATGGTCACCTCTTGTCAAGAATGCAATTAATCAATTTCATATCCCATCAGCAAACCACCATCTTCTGCATAAAAACTGCAGAGACCAGATGTTGGGATAATTTTAATATCTGCTTGTGGGAAGGTTTCGCGAATTCGCTCTGAGAGCTGTTGGCAACATTTCTCGTTATTGCGTTGGGCCATGATAATACGTCCACCAGCATATCCAGCTTTTACTAACTCATCATAGGCAGCTTGAACTGATTTCTTTGGTCCTCGTGCTTTTTGTAGTAGTTCGAGAGTTCCGGTTTCACTAGCTTCTCCAACCATACGGATGTTGAGAAGGCCAACGACTGTACCGATAAGCTTGCTCAAACGGCCGTTTTTCACCAAGTTATCGACCTTGGCCAGAACAAAGAGCAACTTGGTTTTTTCTTGATAGGCAGTGATAGCTTCAACCACTTCTTCAAAAGACAAGCCCTGGTCAATCAAGTTATTCAATTTTTCTACGAGCAAGTCAACTTCCCCACCAGCAGACAAACTATCAATTACATGAATTTTAGTATCAGGATGGTCTTCAAGATAAATATTCTTTGCTAGTTGAGCACTATTGTGACTGCCAGAAAGAGTACCAGTGATGGTTACTAGGAAAATATTTTTGGCTCCTTCAAATGCTCGTAAATAATCATCTGGGCTTGGACAAGCTGATTTTGAAGCTTCTGCAGTTGCATACATGGTTTCCATCATTTGGTCAATGTCAAGATTGGCATCATCAACAAAGACCTGATCAGCTACTTGAATGGTTAAGGGGACACTTATAAAGGTCGTGTCAATAGCTGGTGTTGCCAGCTGACGATAATCACAACCAGAGTCAGCAATAATCTTCCAAGTCATAGAAATTCTCCATCTTTGTCAGTTATACATTGACAAAGGTTCTGTCTTTTTTTACAATTATATCATGAAAGCCCTTGAAACAAAAGCCTCATCCGTCTGTTGTGACAAGTAGAAAGAAAATGTTATGTCTGAACGTAGAATCTCTGAAAAGTCTCTTGAAAATCTCAGAAAATCAAACCAAGAATCCAATTTATTAACTAGAGAAGCCATCGAAACAGCCCTCTTGCAACTCTTGGAAAAAAAGGACTTGACCAAGATTAGTATTTCTGAATTGGTCAAACGTGCAGGCGTTTCGCGTGCGGCCTTTTATCGCAATTATGATTCCAAAGAGGAGATTTTAGAAAGCGTCTTTAAACGAACTGTCCACAATATTATGGAACAGTTGCATCATTATGATTTAAAGACAGACCTTTATCTGGTCTGGGTTCACCTTTTCCGAGAGGCCAGAAAGGAAGCCAGAGTGATTCAATTGGCCTTGGATTACCATCTGGAAAAAATCTTTGTCCAAGCCATGCAGGAATTTTTAGAAAAATACCATGGGAAATCAAAAGGTGTCAGCTCTTATCTTCATTCCTTTTGGAGCTCGGCCATCGTTTCTGTCCTTCTAAAATGGATCAAGGATGGCATGAAGGTACCAGCTGAAAAGATTGCAGATTTAGGTTTACCATTTTTTAAAAAATAGAGAAAAAGGAGAAGAGATATGACTGAAAAAAGACTAGCATGGGATGAGTATTTTGCAGCCCAAGCCTTACTAATTGCCAATCGTTCCACTTGTAAACGTGCCAAAGTGGGCGCAATTTTGGTAAAGGATAATAAAGTTATTTCCACTGGTTATAATGGTTCGGTGTCAGGGACTGAGCATTGTATTGATCACGAATGTCTGGTCATCGAAGGTCACTGTGTTCGCACTCTTCACGCAGAGGTTAATGCCATTCTCCAAGGTGCAGAACGTGGGGTTCCCAAAGGCTTTACAGCCTATGTGACCCACTTTCCATGTCTAAACTGTACAAAACAATTGCTTCAGGTTGGTTGCAAGCGTGTGGTTTATATCAACCAGTACAGAATGGACGACTACGCCCAATACCTTTATCAAGAAAAAGGGACAGAATTGACTCATTTACCACTTGAGACAGTACAGACAGCTCTTAAAGAGGCTGATCTAAT